>JBDUBG010000159.1:0-4498 GCA_040004215.1 Pseudolysinimonas sp.
GCCGCGAACACCATTGTGCTCGACTCGTGGCAGGGCCTGCTCGTCCTGGTTGGCTGGGTGCTGGTCGCGTTTGTGATCGGGGCGATCCTGGTCAAGCGCCGCGACGCCTGAGGTAGCGCAGCAGCAAGGCGCTGCCGGACCTCAACACTTCGGCCAACTGCATCCCGTGATTTGCCTCCGCGCCGTGCGCAATCCGCGGTGACGACCCCGCGTCGAGCTGCGGCGCGATCGTGACGCACAACTCATCGACCGCGTCGACCTCGAGCAGCGACCCGAACAACGACGGTCCCCCTTCGCACAGCAGCCGAGTCAACCCGCGCGCTCGGAGCGCGTCGAGTGCCGCAACGAGATCGACTCGACCCTCGCCCACGGCAATCACATCGGCCACTCCGTCGAAGCGGGCTCGCGTTGCGGCATCGGCCGAATCGGCTCGTGTGATCAGGATCGGACGCACCCGCGCCTCGGTGAAGATGCGCGACGCGGGGTCGAGTTGCAGCGATCCCGACACGATGACGAAGACCGGATGCTCGCTCATCCCGTGCGCCACCCGCCAGCGCACGGAAGGCTCCGAGACGCGCAGCGGACCGTAGCCCTCGATGCGCACCGTTCCCGCCCCGACGATCACCGCGTCGGCGACGCGCCGCAGCAGCTCGAAGCGACGTTTGTCTGCGGCATCCGACAGCCCACCGGAGCGCCCCCCGAGCGTTGCCGCCCCGTCGATGCTCTGCACGAAGTTGACGCGCAGCCCCGCGCCGAGCCCCTCGACGAGCTCGTCGTCGCTGAGGTTGTGGGCAGGGTCGGGCCAGATCCGGTCGATGCGCGCCGTCACAGGTTGTGCTTCTCCCATGCCGGCTCGCGCATCCCCAAGATTGCCTCGGTCATCCGCACTGCCGCCACGGTCGCGGGCACGTCGTGCATGCGTACGATGCGCGCGCCCTTCATGATGCACACCACGGTTGCCGCCAGCGAACCTTCGAGCCGACGCCCCTGCTCGCGATCGATGCTCTCGCCGATGAAGTCTTTGTTCGAGACCGCGGCCAGCGTTGGCAACCCGATGGCGACGATCTCGTCGAGACGACGCGTCAACTCGAGCGAGTGGCGGGTGTTCTTGTTGAGGTCGTGCCCCGGGTCGACGATGAGCCGCTCCGGCGGGATTCCGCCCGCCACCGCGACCGCGACCTTCTCGCGCAGAAACGCGGCCACCTCGCTCACCACGTCACCGTA
Source organism: Pseudolysinimonas sp. (assembly GCA_040004215.1). Classification (GTDB taxonomy): domain Bacteria; phylum Actinomycetota; class Actinomycetes; order Actinomycetales; family Microbacteriaceae; genus Lysinimonas. The sequence continues at coordinate 1,225 of JBDUBG010000159.1, forward strand.
CTGCGGGCTCGGATGCGACGACCGAGGGGGCTGCAGACTGTGCGTCAACACCAAGGTTGCGTCGCTCTCGGCGATCACGCCGACCATGTCCGGGTCCCACAGCCCGCTGGTGTCGTTGATGACGGCAGCACCGGCCGCGATCGAGCGACGCGCGACCTCTGCGTTGTGGGTGTCGACCGAGATGACGACATCGGATGCCGCCGCCACCGCCTCGACGACAGGAACGACCCGCGCCGCCTCCTCCCCGACCGTCACCACCGGACCGCGCCCGAATGGCACTCCCCCGATGTCGACCCAGTCGGCTCCGTCTTCCGCGGCGCGCAGCGACGCCTGCACCGCTCGGTCGAGCGCGAAGGTTGCACCCTTGTCGAAGAACGAATCCGGCGTGCGGTTGACGACCGCCATCACCGCGACGCGTCGGTCGAAGTCGAAGACTCGACGACCGATCCGCCTCGGCTCCATCACACCTCCGACAGGGCGACAGACGGGTCGGCGAGGCGTGTGACATCCACCTCGCGGCGTGACCATATCAGCTCTTGCACGTCTTTGTTCACGTCCCAGATGTTGACGTTCATGCCGGCCACCACGCGGCCGTCGGCGAGCCAGAACGCGATGAACTCCAGTGCGGCCGGATCGCCGCGGTAGACGACCTGGGCTCCGCGGGTCAGGGGTCCGTAGCCCGAGTACTCCATGCCCAGCTCGAACTGGTCGGTGTAGAAGTACGGGATCGCGTCGAGCTCTGCCTTCTCGCCCGCCAACGATGCCGCGGCCACCTTGCCGGTTGCCCGCGCCGTCTCCCAATGTTCGTTGCGCAGGTAGGCATTGAGCACCGCGTTCCAGACGTTCGCCACATCGCCGGCCGCGAAGATGCGCTCGTCGCTGCTGCGCAGGGAGGCATCCACCTGTATGCCGTTGTCAACGGTGAGCCCTGCCGCAGCCGCGAGCTCAGTGGAGGGGATCGCGCCGACGCCGACGACGACCAGGTCGGCATCCACCACCCCGTTGTCTGTAACCACACCGGTCACCTGGCCGTCGACCACCCGGAATCCGCTGGTGCCGGTGTCGAGCTCGAAGTGCACGCCATGCGACTCGTGGAGGCGCTGGAAGACCATGCCCAACTCGTCACCGAGCGGACCGTCGAGCGGAATCTTCTCGCGCCCGATGACGACGACATCGTTGCCGTAGCCGCGTGCAGCCGCCGCGATCTCGAGCCCGATCCAGCCGGCCCCGACGATGGCGACCCGCTTCGATCCAGCCGCCAGGGCATCCCGCAACTCTTCGCTGCTCTCGATCGTGCGCAGGTAGTGGATGCCATCGGCGTCCGACCCCGGAATGCTCAGTCGCCGCGGTTCGGCTCCTGTTGCGAGCAGCAGCCGGTCGTAGGCGACGACCTCGCCGTCGGCCAGCGTCACGGTGCGCGCAGCCCGGTCGATGCTCTCGACCCGTGCCGACGTGGTCAGCTCAACGTCGTTCTCGCCGTACCACTCGTCGGGATGCACGAAGGCCTTGCTGCGCTCCTCGTCGCCCTTCAGGTATTCCTTCGACAACGGAGGCCGGATGTACGGCGCGTGCGGTTCCCCCGCGAGAAGCCGGATGCTGCCGTCGAAGCCTCGCTTGCGCAACTCGGTGGCTGCGGTCGCGGCGGCGAGGCCTCCGCCGACGATGACGATGCGGTCAGTCATGAACTCCCCCTGCGGTCTGGGTGAGGGGCTGGGCGGATGCCGTCGACCCGAAGAATGCGGAGCGTGCCGCGAGGTCATCGGCAAGTTCGCCGGTGAACGTCGAGGTGATGAGGTGCGTTTCGGCGGAGCCGACTCCGCGGAATGACATGCAGAGGTGCTCCGCCTCGATCACCACGCCGACACCACGTGGATCGAGTTCGAGCTCGAGCCACGCGCCCAGTTGCTCGGTGAGACGTTCCTGCAACTGCGGGCCGTGGGCAAAATGCTCAACGGCCCTGGCCAGCGTCGAGACGCCGATGAGGTGCTCGCCGGGAAGGAATCCGAGATGGGCCCGGCCGCGGAAGGGCAGCATGTGGTGCTCGCAGATCGACTGGAACGGAACGTCGCGCACCAGCACGATGCCCCGGTAGCCGTCGGTCGGCATGAGGGAGACGGCAGGGGCTCCCGGCGACGTAAACAGCGCGAGCAGGGCGGTGGCGGCGCGGGCTGGCGTCGCCTGCAGTCGGGCGGATGCGACATCCTGTACCAACGCGGTCAACAGCTGGGCGATCGCGATTTCGGCAGCGGCCAGATCAACCGAGGAGACGGGAGCGTCCGCGGCAGAGTGCTGGTCGATCAGTTGCGTCGATGCCGTCATGTTCACCCCTTCGCCTCACCCTGACACTACGTGGCGTCATTTTCTTTTGTCAAGATTTCTGATTTTAGAGTTAGGCTTTCCCCATGGAAGGGATAGGCCGTAGCGACAGGATCGCGGCAATCGCTGCACTGAGCGACCCGACCCCGAATGCTCTCTACTCATTCGTCGCGCACAGCCCCGACCCCGTGACCGTGGACGAAGCGGCGCGCGCGACGGGCACCCCCAAGTCCACTGCAGCCCTCCAGCTCACCCGCCTGGCAGAGGTCGGCGTTCTCACGGTGGCTTTCGAGCGCCGGAGCGGGCGAACGGGGCCAGGAGCCGGGCGGCCCGCCAAGGTCTACCGGCCGGCGCGCGACGAAATCCTGGCGAGCATCCCCGGTCGGGACTACGAGTTGCTGGGCGAGGTGTTTGCCGGCGCCCTCGAGACCGCCGATGCCGCAGGAGTCCCGGTCGCCGAGGCAGTGCGCCGGGTCGCGGCGGCACGCGGGGCCTCGATCATGGCGCAGCATCCCGATATCGATCACGCGCTGACCGCAGTGGGATATGACCCCTCGACCGATGATGCCGGACTGGTCACGCTGACAAACTGCCCCTTTCACCACCTCGCCGCCGGGCACACCGATCTGGTCTGCCGAGCCAACCTGGCGCTGGTTGGCGCGATGGCATCCAGCGTCGGCGGATGCGATGCCGTTCTGGACCCCGCGCCCGGGCGGTGCTGCGTGGTACTGGTCCCGAACGCCGGCGGGTCGGCCCGCTAGATCGACTCACAGGAATCATCCAGCGAACGCGCAGACAATGGTGCCATGACCGACGGCCCGAAGATCCTTATCGTTGACGACGAACCCAACATCCGCGACCTGCTCACCACGAGCCTCCGCTTCGCGGGCTTCGCAGTGCGTGCGGTCGGCAACGGCGCCCAGGCGATCTCCGCCGTGCTCGAGGAGGAGCCCGACCT
>JBDUBG010000082.1:0-4475 GCA_040004215.1 Pseudolysinimonas sp.
TCGGTCATGATTCTCCTCGTGGGGTGCCGGTGCGGATCAGCTCGCGCAACATGGCGGGCAGGCTCTCGGGCTCGACGTCGTGCACCTCGGCGGCGAGTTCGTCAGCGGTCATCCAGCGCCACTCGACGACGTCGGCGCGTTCCTCGTCTGTCCAGCCGTCACGCACCGGGGTGAAGCGCTCGGTCCGAATCTCGTACCACGCCCAGTGGCCGCGTTGATAAGGATGCCAGCGCTGGTCGGGGTCGAAATCCTCGTCGAGAAAGGTGGCGGGAACGGTCTCGAGCACGAGCCCCGTTTCTTCGTGCACCTCCCGGATCGCGGCTTGATCGTGGTTCTCCCCCGGGTCGACACCACCACCGGGTGTGATCCAGCGAGGAAGCTCCGAGCGGTCCTTGCCGTACTGCAGGAACATGAGCACAGCTCCATGTGGATCGATGAGCAGCACCCGAGAGGTCGCCCGGAAGGTGCCATCCCCCGGTGCGTCAGCGTCGCTCACGGCGCGACGGGCAGCATCCGCGACCACCAGTCGAGAATGATTTCGAAACGCTGTTGGCGGTGACGCGGGCGACCCGAGCGGCTCAGTTCGTGGTTCTCGCCGGGGAAGATCACGAGTTCGGCCTCGACCCCGTTCAGCTTCAGGCTGGAGTAATAGGACTCCGCTTGCGGAAGCGGGCAGCGCAGATCCAGCTCAGAGTGCAGCACGAGCGTCGGAGTCGTCACCTGATCCACCACCGCCTGAGGGCTCTGCGTGGCGCGGTGCGCTGCCGTGTCGCCGGTGTATGCCGTACTGAAGAACGAGCCGATGTCGCTGGTACCGATGAAGGATTCCGTATCGAGGAAGCCCCGCTCGACGATGGCGCCCGCCCAGCGGTGGTCGTTCGCGATCGTCCAGGCGGTGAGGTAGCCGCCGTACGACCCGCCGAGGATCCCCACCCGCGCGCCATCGAACTCGGGGTGAGCAGCGATGGCTCCGTCGAGAAAGTCGAGCACATCGTTGAGGTCGACGGTCCCCATGGCGTCTTTGATGGCGCGGCCGTGCGCCTCGCCGTAGCCCGCCGAACCGCGCGGATTGCAGTAGACGACCGCGTAGCCGGCGTCTACGTAGATCTGCGTCTCGTCGAACAGGTGAACCGAGTATTGCGCGAACGGTCCGCCGTGAATGTTGAGCAGAACCGGATGCGGCCCCTCACCCGCAGGCACGGCAACCCAGCCGTGCACGGGGTAGCCGTCGCGCGCGGTGATGGTGATTTCGACGGGGTTGACCAGTCCCTGGGCGCGAAGCGGAGCTCCGAAGTCAGTCAGCAGCTTCAGGCCGCCGTCGGCTTCGGGCTCGAGCAGGGCGAGTTCACCGATCGAACCCGGCGTGGCGATCGAGACCACCACGGCTCCCCCGCCGGCTGCGTACGCCGTCGCCTCGACGTCACCGGGCGTGAGGAGTGTGACTGTGCCGCGGTCGTTGACCCGCAGCAGCGGCGCGCGACCGTGCGCCGTGTCGGCGACCAGCACACTGCCACCCGTCTCGACGGTCACCGCAGCAGAGAGGTCGTGGTCGGCCGGGTCGGTGATGCGCGACACTGTCTCGCCGTCGATCAGGTACAGCGCGCCGTTCTTCGCAACGAAATCTGACCCGTCGGGCCCGAGGTCTTGGGCGGTGAACCAGATGCGACCGTCCGGGCCGATGGCGACGTCACCCACGCCCAGCGGATCGGGCCCGGTGCGGCGCACCGGAGCGACACCCTTGTCGTCTGAGGAAGCGGCGAGGGGCAGCATCCAGATGTCGTCGCGCAGGTCGAGGTCGCTGCCCTCGTGAAGGGCTGCGACGAAGAGCAGCTGCGAGCCGTCTGGGCTGATGCGCGGTGTTCCGTGGTCGGCGTCGGCGTTGGTCAACTGGCGCGAGGCAGCAACCTTCTTCACCGGCTTCGGGGCATCGCCGTCGGCATCGGAGCTGCGCGGCGCGCGGTCGTACACGGGTTCGGAATCGATGGGCGTCACGTCGACCGCGAACAGCTGGGAGTGCCGGTCATTGCGGTAGCCGAGACCGTTCGCCTTGTACTTCAGCGTGGTGATGCGCCGCGCAGGCTCGGCGGCGGCGTTCAGGCCGTCGACCGTGCCGTAGCGACCCGGCTCTGCCACGCGTGCCGTGTACACGATCGCTGAGGAATCTGGCGTCCAGACAAACTCGCTCACGCCCAACTTCTGATCGGTCAGTGCGAGTGGTTCGCCTCCACGCGCGTCGACGACCACCAGTTGCGGTGGACCGGTCTCAGCGCGCAGGTACGCGAGCAGTGCGCCATCCGGTGAGAACTGGGGAGACGAGTCACCAGAACCGCGGGTCAGCCGTCGTGGCCCAGCGGAGTTGTTGTCGCTGCCGGCGCTCGCAGTATCGAGCGGCACCTCCCACAGTTGCCCGACATTGGCGTCGGCGTCGAAAGAAGGATGGGAGACCTCGACCACTGCGCGCGAACCGTTGGGTGCAACCGTGGGCTGTCCCAGCGAGTGAAGGAGTTCAATGTCGGCGATCTTCATGAGGGGCGCCTTACTTGCCAGCGAAGCCGGAGATGTCTCCGACGTAACGGGTGTGATTGTCGGGGATCGGATCGACGGCAGCGTGTGCGATTTCGGCGGCGAACTCGTTGACCGTGTACAGCTTGCCCGCCTCTTCGCGGCGCGACTCGATTGCTCCTGGATTCGCGCGCTCGAGCAGGGTGGCCGTGATGGTGCCCTCGATCATGTCGCCCGAGACGACCACGAATCCGATGCCCTTCGCTTCGAGTTCGTCGATGCGCGAGCGCAACGCGTCTTCGCCAGCTCGCTTGCTCAGCGCGACTGGCAGGTATTCGGGCATGGTCTCGGCGGTTGCCACGAAGTGAGCCTGGTGACTCGTCACGAAGACGACGCGTGATCCGGATGCCATCAGCGGTAGCGCAGCATTCAGAACGTTCACCTGAGCGTCGCGGTTGAGCTTCATGGCGTAGTCGTCGCCCATCCCGCTCTCCATGCCGCCGGAGGCGTTCAGTACGAGCAGGTCGAGCCCGCCCCACTGCTTCTGCACCGTGTCGAACATCTCGCCGACCGAGGTTGGATCGGTGAGGTCGCCGCCCAGCGCGATCGCCTCGCCGCCACCTGCCTCGATGGCGGCGACGACCTTGAGGGCGCGTGCCTCTTTGTTGCGGTAGTTGATGGCGACGCGTGCCCCCGCTGCCGCCAGCATGGCTGCGGTGTCGGCGCCAATGCCGCGCGAGGAGCCAGTGACCAGGGTGCGGATGCCGCCGAGTGATCCGGGAGTCAGGACGTTGTTCACGATTCCCGACCCTACAACGCGCTCGGATGATAGGTTCGAATCATGCCGGGAGACGTACTCACGAGCTGGGCTTGGGTGTTCTGGTTGGCCCTGATCCTGGTGTTCCTCATCGTCGAAGTGCTGAGCCTGTCCTTCGTGTTCCTGATGCTCGCCGTCGGGAGCCTGGGTGGGCTCGTCGCCGGATTGATTGGCGCACCCTGGTGGGTCGAGCTCATCGTCGCGGCCGTGCTGTCGCTCCTCCTCCTCTTCTTCGTGCGGCCGCCGTTGTTGCGGCTCACGCACCGCGGTGCCGACCCGGCGCGCAGCAACGTAGATGCGCTTCTCGGCAATCGAGCCACCGTCGTCAAGGCGTTCGACGACGGCAGCGGGCAGGTGAAGCTGTCCAACGGCGAGACCTGGACAGCTCGACTCGCGCACCACGCCACCACCGCTTTGACCGAGGGCGATATCGTCCAAGTCGACTCGATCGACGGAGCCACCGCCGTGGTCTCCCCCGTCTCAACTCAGCCCGAAACAACAGAGAAGAGGCCCAGCTGATGGACGCCCAAGTCTTCGGCAACGTGATCCTGGTGATCGTGGTGATCATCGTCGTGATCTTTGTGATCACGGTGCTATTCAGGTCGGTCAGGATCATCCCCCAGGCGTACGCCGGCATCGTCGAGCGGCTGGGTAAGTACCACAAAACCCTCATGCCGGGGTTGAACCTTCTGGTTCCCTTCGTCGACCGACTTCGCCCGCTCGTCGACCTGCGCGAGCAGGTCGTCTCGTTCCCGCCGCAGCCGGTGATCACCGAAGACAACCTGGTGGTCTCCATCGACACCGTCGTGTACTTCCAGGTCACCGACGCCCGAGCCGCGACCTACGAGATCGCGAACTACCTCGGCGCCGTCGAGCAGCTCACCACTACCACGCTTCGCAACGTGGTGGGTGGCCTGAACCTCGAAGAGGCGCTGACCAGCCGCGACAACATCAATGGCCAGCTGCGCATCGTGCTCGATGAGGCGACCGGCAAGTGGGGCATCCGCGTGAGTCGCGTTGAGCTCAAGGCGATCGACCCGCCCCTGTCAATTCAGGATTCGATGGAAAAGCAGATGCGCGCCGAGCGCGACCGCCGAGCCGTCATCCTGACCGCTGAGGGCACCAAGCAGTCGCAGATCCTCGAGGCGGAGGGCGC
>JBDUBG010000447.1:0-4424 GCA_040004215.1 Pseudolysinimonas sp.
AGCAACGAATCGCACGCGGGGAAAGTCGCTCTGGTGACCGGGGGGTCACAGGGAAACGGTCAGGGCATCGCCCTGACCTTGGCCGCACACGGCTCGGCCGTGGTGGTGCACGGTCTGACGCAGGACTTCGTCGATGAGACGGTCGGGCTCATTCAGGATGCGGGCGGCCGGGCGGTCGGTATCGCCGGCCCGATCCAAGACGAGCAGACGAGTCGCGCGGCGGTCGCGCTCGCGCTTGCCGAATACGGCCGACTTGACACGCTGGTCACGGCGGCCGGCATCCAACGCTATGGCGACGTGGTCAACACCACCCCGGCCGTGTGGGATGAGGTGTTCGACGTCAATGTGCGCGGAGTGTATTTTGCGGCACACCACGCCCTGCCCGCGATTCGCGAGGTCAGCGGCACGGTCACCATCATTTCTTCGGTGCAGGGCGTCGCCAACCAGAACCAGGTCGCGGCCTACGCGGCGAGCAAGGGCGCGCTCAACGCGCTCGCTCGCGGCATGGCCATCGACGAGGCGGCCTTTGGGGTGCGGGTGAACGCTCTGCTGCCCGGATCGATCGACACGCCGATGCTGCGCGGCTCTGCCTCGCAGTTCTCTGACGGCACGCAAGAGGGGCAAGACGCCGTCATCCGGCTGTGGGGCACATCCCATCCGCTCGGGCGCGTCGGCACCCCGGCTGAAATGGGCGAGGTCGTGTCGTTCCTGGCGAGCGCGGCGGCCAGCTTCGTGACCGGCGCCGAAATTCGCGCGGATGGCGGGCTCCTTACTCGTATCGCTGCCCCGATCCCCGAGCACGACTAGTCCAGGTAAGAGAGAAAACGATGATTCAACTGAGTGAGTTCCTGCCGCCGCGTCCCGAAGAGAGCTGGAAGCTCATCCGCCAGGTCGGCGTCACCAATGTGGTCGGCGTGCTCAACGGTGGCGAGCAAGACCAGCGGATGTTCGCCTCGGTGGGCGCCGCAGGCTGGGCAGCCGATCCCTCAGACGATGCGCCGTGGAGCGTCCGCTCGATGCAGCGCAACATCGACACCTACACCGATCATGGTTTCTCGCTGGTCGCGCTCGAAGACAGTGCGCCCATCGACAAGGTCCGCCTCGGGCTCGACGGTCGCGACGAGCAGATCAGCCATGTCATCGAGCAGGTGCGCAACATGGGCAAGCTCGGAATCCCGACCCTCGCATACAACTGGATGGCACTGTCGAGTTGGGGTCGAACCAACACCTCGATCCCCGACCGCGGCGGCGCACTGGTCACCGGGTACAGCCGGGAAGAGGCTGAGGCCCGGCCCCCGCTCGTCGCGCCGGGAGAGGTGACAGACGAGCAGATGTGGGCGGGGCTCGCCTACTTCCTCAACGCGGTCCTGCCCGAAGCAGAGCAGGCTGGCGTGACCCTCGCGCTCCACCCGGACGACCCGCCGAACCAGACAGACCGCAACCTGCCGCGGATCATGTCATCCGTCGCCGCGTTCAAGCGTCTGGCGAGCCTCAGCGCGTCGGCATCTAACGCGTTCACCTTCTGCCAGGGCAACTTCGCCCTCATGCAGGAGGTCACCAGCGGTGAAACGACGATCCCCGAGTTGATCAAAGAGTTCGGCACCGAGCGGATCAACTTCGTGCACTTCCGTGACGTTCGCGGCACCTCCGCGAACTTCCAAGAGACCTTCCACGACGACGGGCAGACCGACATGGCCGCGTGTATGCGCGCCTACGACGAGATCGGCTTCGCGGGCCCGATGCGCCCCGACCACGTGCCGACCCTCGACTCAGAGTCGAACGATCGGCCCGGCTACGAAACGCTCGGACGCCTGTTTGCGATCGGCTTCATCCGCGGCCTCGAGCAGTCGTCGTACGGTCGCGCGAGCGCCTAGGAAAGTGGAGGTCCCGTGAACACATCGACCATTGACCGCCTTCGCGAGAGCAAGATCGTCGTCATCCTCACCGTGCACGATGCGGCGAATGTCGACGACATCGCAGATGCTCTCGTCGCCGGCGGGGTCTCGGCAATCGAGGTAACCCTGCGAACCAGCGCAGGGTGGCATGCGATTGAGAAACTTGGTGCTCGTTCGGATGTAGTGGTCGGCGCAGGCACCATTCTCACTGCCGTCGACGCACGACGCGCAGCCGGCCTCGGCGCGACCTTCGTCGTGAGCCCCGGATTCGACGACTCGGTGGTCGAGGCGACGCTGAACCAGGGAGTGCTGCCGCTGCCCGGGATCGCGACGCCCACCGAACTGCAGCACGCACTGGGATTCGGGTTGACGGCCCTCAAGCTGTTTCCGGTAGAGCCGCTCGGCGGGGTCGCGATGTTGTCTGCGCTGCGAGGCCCATTTGCCGACGTGAGCTTCATGCCGAGCGGCGGAATCAACCCCGACAACCTCACCAGCTACCTGTCGCAGCCGAATGTCTTTGCCGCGGGATGCAGCTGGTTGGTGACCAAGCAACTGGTCGCCGCTGGCCAGTTCGGCGAGATCCAGCGCCTTGCCCACGAAGCGAGCACGCAGACGTGAGCATCGACGACGCTCCGCTCGACGACGCCCCGTTTGACGTGGTGACGGTCGGCGAGGCGCTGGTCGCCATGACCCCCGGGGCCGGCGATCGACTTGCCGGGGCCGATCAGGTGACGCTTCGCACCGCAGGGGCCGAGGTGAACGTCGCACGCACGCTTGCGCACCTCGGAAACCGAGTCGCCTGGGTCGGCGCGCTCGGGGCAGATCCACTCGGCGATCGGATCGTGGCAGACCTTTCGGCATCCGGGGTCGACGTCTCGTACGTGACGCGCGATGTCTCGGCACCCACTGGGCTCTACCTCACAGACACCGACCCGAGCCGCGCGACCGCGATGTACTACTACCGGCGCAACTCGGCCGCGTCGAAGATGGATGCGTCGGTCATACGTGACCTCCCCCGGCGCAGAGTGCTGCACCTGACGGGGATCACTGCGGCGATCTCAGATGGCGGGCTGCAGCTGGCTCGAGCTGCCGTTTCGGCACGGTGCGACGACTCGCTCGTCAGCTTCGACGTGAACTTTCGACCGGCCCTGTGGCAAGGCCGCGACGCGACGTACGTGCTCGCAGAGCTTGCGAACGCCGCGGATCTGGTGTTCGTCGGGTTGGACGAGGCAGGTGCTCTGTGGGGGACTGGCACGCTCGAGAGCATCAGAGCTCTGCTGCCCGCACCGACGGCGGTCATCGTCAAAGACGGCGACGTCGGCGCGACGGCCATGCTCTCTTCGGGGGAATCGCTCTTCGAAGCTGCGCCACGCATTGAGGTCATCGAGCCGGTTGGCGCGGGCGACGCCTTTGCTGCCGGCTACCTGCACGGCCTCATCGCGGGCAGCTCAGAACGCGAACGCCTGCAGTTCGGCCATGCAGCTGCGGGCCGAGCCCTGGTCACGACAGACGATGTTGGCTCTCATCCGCCGGGCGGGGTCTCCGGCCGGTAGGACTTTGGTCTCGTTCCGATCGCGGTTGCGCGCGCTACGGTGGGGCTCATGGCACCCGAAGCTGGTTCCGCAGTTGAGCCCGCAGACGACCTCGGAGCAGGTGGGGTGAGTCGAAGCTTCCGCGACGAACTCGACTCGAAACGCTACTCAGTAGTCGATGAAGACTGGGCGGGCGGCATCCCGGCTCAGTACGGTGTTGCTCCGAGAGTGCGCATCGGACGCACCAAGTGGTTCAACCTGCTGTGGCTGGTGCCGATCGGCATCCTGTTGCTGCTAGTGGCGATCGCGGTGGCCAAGGGCTTGCGCGAACTGCCTGCCGTTCAGGAGTTCATGCAGCAGTACCCCGGGATGTCAGAGCTGCCCGCGGCGGCACCGGTCGGCTTTCCGGCGTGGTTGGCCTGGCAGCACTTCTTCAACGCTCTGCTGATGATCTTCATCATCCGCTCGGGGGTGACGATCCTGTCGGACCACCCGCGCCTGTACTGGACGCGGCATTCCACGCCGGGCAGGGACTGGTTCCGCATCCAGAAGCCGGTGCCCACCGATCCGCTCTACACCGCGAAAGCTGACTCGATCACCTTGCCCAATGGCGTCGGTCTGCCCGGTCGGCGACACTCGATCGGGCTCGCGCGGTGGTGGCACCTAGGCGTTGATGTGCTGTGGCTGGCGAACGGACTCATCTTCTATGTGCTGCTGTTCGCCACCGGGCAGTGGATGCGGTTGGTCCCGCTGCATTGGGACGTCATCCCGAACGCGATCTCGGTCGCCATCCAATACCTTTCGCTGGACTGGCCGGCCGAGACCGGTTGGACCAACTACAACAGCCTGCAACTGATCGCGTACTTCATCACCGTGTTCATCGCAGCACCGCTCGCCTTCATCACCGGGCTCGGCATGTCGCCGGCGCTGTCCACCCGGTTTCGCAAGGTCAGTTCGGTGTTCAGTATCCAGATGGCGCGTTCGCTGCACTTCCTCA
>JBDUBG010000092.1:0-4406 GCA_040004215.1 Pseudolysinimonas sp.
GCCGACGGTCGTGGGGGTGGCTGGCTGGCCGTGGGTGTGCGCAAGCATCGGGGTGGCGCGCTCCTCGAGGGCGAGCTTGCGAAGAGCGGCAAGGACATCCTGTAGGCGAGGGAGCCAGACCTCCCGCACCGCAGCGCGGATGGTCACTGCGTACGAGAGGTTGTTGATGTCTTCGCTGGTGCAGGCGAAGTGGGTGAGCTCTGCGACCTCGTTCAGGCCCAACTGCGCAAGCTTGGCCCGCACCAGGTATTCGACGGCTTTGACGTCGTGGCGTGTGGTGGCCTCGAGGGCGGCGAGCTCGTCAATCTCCGTTTGCCCAAAATCCGATGCGAAGGCGCGCAGTGCCCGGGACTGCTCGGCCTCGAGTGGCATCGAACCGAACATCGCGCGATCGGTCAGCGCCAGCAGCCATTCGACCTCAACGTGCACGCGGGCCCGGTTGAGTCCGGCCTCAGACAGGTGCTCGCCCAGCGCCTCTACGGCGGCGCGATAACGTCCATCGAGAGGACTGATCGGCTGTGGGGGAAGCGGACTCATGAGACTCCCTGTCGTATTCCGGGTTCGAGTTGGTGGAAGAGCGCAACGCTGGCTCGCTCGATTGTTGCCAGCACGCTGTCGAAGAGAACGGCATCCGAATAGTAGGGATCCGGCACGTCCATGGTGCCTGATCCATCGGGCTCAAATGTCATGAGCAAGTGCACTTTGGCGCGATCCTGTTCGCTGACCGCCCATTCGCGCAGGGTGCGCTCCTGCCCGCGATCGAAGGCGACAACCAGATCGAGGTTGGCGAACCACTCAGGGTCGAACTGCCGGGCTCGGTGGTGGGTCGCGTCGTAGCCGCGGGCCGCGAGCGCCGCAATGGTGCGAGGATCGGCTGGCTCGCCCACATGCCAGTCGCCGGTCGCCGCTGACCTCACGCTCACCTGGTCCGCGTAGCCGCCGCCGCTGATGAGCGTGCGAAAGATTGATTCGGCCATCGGCGAGCGGCAGATGTTGCCGGTACACACGAAACAGATGCGAAAGAGCGTCGGCGCCGCGGGTGCCTGGTCGAAGCTCATGCTTCATTCTCCCGCACGGGCCGGGTTCCTCCACAGCCGAGAGTTCTGGAAGTAATCCCCGGATGCTGCGGCGCTGCCTCGTCAGGGGGCGATGCCCGGCAGCCTGATTGTCACGTCGGCGCCCGTCGGCACGGAAGGAGCTCCCATGCCCACGATGGATGCTGGGGCGCTTCGCGCCGCACTCGAGAAACAGCAGAGCGACCTGGTGCCGATCGCCCGCGTTCTGGCGGCCGCAGCCGCGTACCCTCCGCAATTCTCGCCCGACGACTGGCGCGGCGAGGCCGCGGAATCCTGCCTTCGGTTGCAAGACGAATTGCGGCACGCCCTCCTCGCTAGCGACCACGCGGTCTCTGCTGCAGCGCGCAGCACGCGGAGCGCGCTCGCCGAGTTGGGTGGCTGACAGTGGCAACGCCCGACCCGGTTCCTGGCCCCCTGCTCGGACCCGACGTCTTCGATACGCCGCCGCCGGTGCCCCATGGCGGACATGCGACCGTGCCGCATCCCTATCTGCCGCCAAGTTTCACGGCAAAGCCGGGGGTGCACCGAGCAACAACGCCCGAGATGGGCGGACCGCTGATGGTGACCCCTGCCGGCACGACGATGGTGGCGACCGACGCGCTGCATGCCCAGCTCGATCGGCTCACGACGCTGGGCGACAACCTAGCGAACGAGACCCGCGCCTTGATCGTTGTGCACAGCGCCATGGTGTGGTCGGCGACACCCGATGCACCGGCCGCCGCTCGTCGCAGCCAGGTCGAACTCGAGGCGGCCCGGGGGTCGGTTCACGCCGCCGCCCAGCTGAGCATCCGACTCGTGCACGCCCTTCGCGGTGCGATCGAGCGGTACGACGAAACCGAATCAGCCGCACTGGCGCGTGCCGATCGTGGCGCGGAGGTGCTGGGTGCAGGGTCAGGTCCGGTGCTCCGGGCTCTCCTACCGGGCATCGCGTTGCTCGGCGGCCTCGGCTACCTGGCGTCGAAACTGCCTGACCCCGGAGGCGCGCGAGCCTCGCTCGTGCGGCAGTTCTTTCTGCAGCATCCCGAGCTCATTACGGGTCCCAAGTTCGTCGAAGTTGCCCGGCTGTTCTCGCAAAGCCTCGACGAGACAACCAGTTCACTGCTGGGAGTTCCGGCACCGCTTGCGGTCGCACTGGGCGCTGCCGGGGTCACCGGGGTGCGCACGAGCGCCCGCGGATTGCTTGCGGTAGGGCCCCTGGTCGGGCTCTTTCGTGAGACACCAGTGAAGGTCGAGAGAGTGTCGACCGCCCAGATCACCCACCCGCCTGTGGGAGCTGTTGAGCGGCTGGACCGGGTTCCAGAAGTGAGCCAGGTGCGCATTGAGAAATACGAGGCGCCGGGTGAGTCAACCCGATTCGTGGTCTACGTCGGACCGACCGAGACCTTCTCGCCGGTTGCGGATCACGAGCCGTGGGATCTGACCAGCAACGTCGGGGGTGTGGGTGGCCTCGACGTCGGCTCGTTCCGCGCCACAGAGCTGGCCATGCATGACGCGGGCGTCCAGCCGAGCGACGCCGTGCAGTTCGTCGGTTTCTCGCAGGGTGGCCTCATCGCCACGATGCTTGCCGGGTCCGGAGAGTGGAACGCTGCAGGTCTCGAGACATTCGGCGCCCCGGCGGGCAATATCGAGCTCCCCGAGGGAATGAGCGGAATGGCCGTCCGTAACACCGACGACTTCATCCCCATGCTCGCGGGCCCGCAACTCGACCATCACCTGTTGCAGGTTGAGCGTCGCGCATTCGCCGATGGCACTCCCCTTCCGACCTATCACGCAGCGCCCGCGCATCAGCGCGACGCGTACATGGCGACGGCCGCGGCGGTCGACGGCGCCACGTCATCCGCCGTTCGTGAGCAGAACGAAGCTCTCAACTCCTTCACCGCCGACTGCGCACGCCAGCCGGGTTCCACGGTGACGGCGATGATCTATCACGGCGTGCGGCTGCCAGCTCAGGCGACCCCCCTCGACCTGCGGGGGGTGACGATGGAGGCGCCAGTTACTTCTTCGCGCCGGTGAACGGCCGGAGCAGAACTCCGATGAGCCAGGCAAGGATGCCGAGCACAACAGCGCCCAGTACACCCCAGCCGAAGTTCTCGACGTGAAGCCCGAAGCCGATCAGTCCGCTGATCCACGCGACGAGCAGCAGAAGCAATCCGTTGACGATCAGCGAGATCAAGCCGAGGGTGAGGATGTAGATCGGCAACGCCACGATCCGCACGATGCTGCCGATTACCCCGTTGACGATGCCGAAGATCGCGGCCACCACGAGGTAGGTCAGAACGGTCTCGAGGGTTCCCTTCGGGCCGAAGGGCACCACCGTGACGTGCGGATTCAAGATCAGCGTGGTCAACCAGAGGGCGACGGCGTTGATCAGTAGGCGGAGGAAGAGACGTCCCATGCCTGCCATTCTGGCAGTCGGGCTGACCGACGCGGAAGGCCACGCCTAAGGTGTAACTCATGCCTGTGACGCTCCGCCCCGAGATCGCCGCGCTCGCTCCGTATCGCCAAGGGCGACCAGCGGCAGCCGACGCGTTCAAGCTGTCGTCGAACGAGAACCCGTTCCCGCCGTTGCCGAGCGTGCTGGAGGCGATTGCCGGTTCGCACATCAATCGATATCCGGATGGGGCGGCCACGGCGTTGCGGGTGCGCCTGGCAGAGCGTGCAGGCGTGACGGTTGATGAGGTCCACGTCGGCGCCGGATCGGTGTCGATCCTGCACCAGTTGGTGCAGGCCGCGGCAGGTGCTGGCGACGAGGTGCTGTACGCCTGGCGGTCCTTCGAGGCTTACCCGGGCGTTGTCACCGTGGCCGGGGCGACCAGCATCACCGTTCCGAACCTGTCAGATGGACGTCACGACCTCGATGCCATGGCCGCCGCCGTCACCGACCGCACCCGCGTCGTGATTGTCTGCACGCCGAACAACCCGACCAGCGCAATCGTCACTGGCCGGGAGTTCGAGGACTTCATGGCCAGGGTCCCCGCGACCGTGCTGGTGGTGCTCGATGAGGCATACCGGGAGTTCGTCACCGACCCGCACGCGGTCGACGGCTTGCCACTGCTCGAGCGCTACCCCAACCTCGTCGTACTGCGCACCTTCTCAAAGGCATACGGTCTGGCCGCCCTCCGGATCGGCTACGCCATCGGCCCGTCGTACGTACTCGAGGCCGCGCGGGCAACCCAGATCGCGCTCTCGGTGACCGAGCCGGCGCAGCGCGGCGCCCTCGCGGCGATCGAGCCGGACGCCGAGGCCGAACTTCTCGCTCAGGTAGCAGAGCTCGTGAAGAGACGCACCACCGTGCGCGACGGACTCGCGGCGCAGGGCTGGCGTGTTCCC
>JBDUBG010000208.1:0-4405 GCA_040004215.1 Pseudolysinimonas sp.
AGGTCCCCGGTGGCAAGCTCGTCGTCGTCGATCTCGAGGTCGTCGCCGGGCGGATCGCCGACTTCCGTCTGGCCGGCGACTTCTTCCTCGAACCCGACGAGGCGCTGCAGGCGATCGACAACGCTGTCAACGGACTCCCCGCGGATGCCGACGCCCGGGTCTACGCGGCCGCCGTGCAGGCCGCGCTTCCTCCGGATGCCGCGCTGCTCGGGTTCACGCCTGACTCGGTCGCGACCGCGATCCGCCGCGCGCTCAAGAAGGCAACGGCCTGGAACGACTACGACTGGCAGCTGCTGCACCCTGGCCCGCTGAGTCCCAACATGCACCTCGCCCTCGACCAGGTGTTGGCCGAGGAGGTCGGAGATGGGCGTCGCAAACCGACCCTGCGCATCTGGGAGTGGAACGAGCCCGCGGTTGTCATCGGCAGTTTCCAGTCCGTGAAGAACGAGGTCGATCCCGACAATGCAGCCAAGTATGGCTTCGATGTTGTGCGCCGGATCAGCGGCGGCGGGGCGATGTTCATGGACGCCGGTGCCGTCATCACGTACTCGCTCTACGCTCCGATCGAGCTGGTGCAGGGCATGAGCTTCGCCGACAGCTACGCCTTCTTCGACGACTGGGTGCTGGTTGCCCTGCGCAGCCTCGGCATCGAGGCCAGCTACCAGCCACTCAACGACATCACCAGCCCGAGCGGCAAGATCGGCGGGGCGGCGCAGAAGCGTCTCGGCAACGGCGCCGTGCTGCATCACGTGACCATGAGCTATGACATGGACGGCGACAAGATGGTTCAGGTGCTTCGAATCGGCCGCGAGAAGATGAGCGACAAGGGCACCAAGAGCGCCAACAAGCGTGTCGACCCGCTGCGGAGCCAGACCGGCCTCAGCCGTGCCGAGATCATCGAGAAGATGATCGACACCTTCCGCGGGCTGCACGGATTGCACGACGACGAAATCACTCCTGCCGAGTACGCCGCCGCCGAGCAACTCGTGACTGAGAAGTTCGGCACCCAGGAGTGGCTCTACCGCGTGCCGTGAGCTGCGGGTCTAGCGGTTCCTCAGGTCGGCGTACTCCGGGTGCTTGCGGATGAAACCATTGATGAACGGGCACAGCGCAACGACGCGATCCGTTGAATTCGCGCGCACGTCATCCAGCGAGCCGGCGGCCAGTACGGAGCCGAGCCCGTGTTCCTGGAGCGAGGCGTCGACCTCGGTGTGCAGAAACTCGATCAGGCCGGGGTCGCTGCGGTCGTAGACCGTTTGGCCGATCTCTACGCCATCCCGGAGCAGCACGTAGCGATCGTGCTCTGGGTCGTGCACCACGGTCAGTTCTGCAGCCATAGTTCGACGGTACAACGTGCGGCGCGCGCCTCGCGCGATCGCAATGCGCTTACGCGGACGCGCGTTCGACGATCGTGGTCGGCATCATCGTCACGGCCGGCACCTTCTCGCCCTCGATGCTGCGCATCAGCACGGCGGCCATCCGCTTGCCTACCTCGACAGTGGGCTGTGCCACGGTGGTGAGCGGCGGCATCGCGCTCGCGGCGTAGTAGTCGTCGTCGAAGGTCACCAGACCCAGGTCTGCTGGCACCTCGATGCCGCGCTCACGCAGCACGGTCAGCGCGCCAGACGCCATCTGGGCACTCGCGGCGAACAGCCCATCGATCGTGGGATCGCGATCCAACAGCCGCCGCATCGCTTCGGCGCCGCTCGCGGGGCTGAAGTCGCCGTACTCGACGAGATCGGGCGTCTGCCCGGCGTCGGAGACCGCCTCACGCCAGCCCTGCAACCGGTCGATGCCTGCCGACATGTTGAGCGGTCCGGCGATGGTCGCGATCCGGCGGCGACCGCGCGCCACGAGCCGAGCGGTGACCTCGCGTGCCGCCTCGGCATTGTCGACGTCGACGTATGCCGCAGCCGTGCCCTCGGGGCTGACCGGGCGCCCGCCGAAGACGACAGGGATCGCCTGCGCGAGCAGAACGTATGAACGGTCGTCGCTGTGGTGCGACAGAATGATCGCCCCGTCGACGTTGCCTGCCTGCAGGTAGCGGCGGGTCTTCTCGGAGTCGTTCTCGGGGGCGATCAGCAGGCTGAGCGTGTACTCGGTGTTCGCGAGATGCATGGCCACACCCTGGATGACGGTGGCGAAGTAGGGGTCGGCGAAGAATTTGGCCGTGTTCTCCGGAATCACGAGCGCGATCGAGAAGGTGCGTCGACTTGCCAAGATCCTTGCCGCGCGATTGGGAACGTAGCCCAGCTTCTCGATTGCCGCGGTGACCGCGGCGACCGCCTCGGGCGTCACCTGCGGCGAGTCGTTCACGACGCGCGACACGGTGGACCGTGAGACGCCAGCTGCGGCCGCGACCATTTCGAGGGTCGGCTGCACCTGGGCGGTGCGATGGATCGACGGCGGCAGCTGAGTCGTCATGTCGCGCCCTCCATCCGCCCCGAGAGAATCCTCATCCTAGAGGGCGCGTCGGGTGATGATGCGGCGGTAGTCGAGCGCGCTGTCTTTGGGTGTCCTCGCCTGGGTGGCGTAGTCGACGTGCATCAGCCCGAAGCGCTTGTCGTAACCCCACGCCCACTCGAAGTTATCCATCAACGACCAGTAGAAGTAGCCGCCAATATCGATGCCGCCCTCGATCGCATCCAGGATGGCGCCCAGGTGACTCCTGACGAACTCAACCCGCGCCGCGTCGTGAACGCTGCCATCGGCTTCGACAACATCGTCATACGCTGCGCCGTTTTCGGTGACATAGAGGTTGACCTCGCCGCGGGTGTATTCGTCGTGCACGCGCCGCAGCAAGCGGGTGAGCCCCTCGGGCTGCACCTCCCAGCCCATCGCGGTGACCGGCAGGTTGCGGGAGTGCCACACCACCGTTTCTGCTGCCGGAAACGGCGACTTCTTAGGCCGGGCACTCGGGGCAGCGTTGCGGAGTTCGCCGGACGGCATCGGATGCCCGCCGACGAGCTCGCCGTTGTAGTAGTTGACGCCCAGGGTGTCGATCGGCGTCGAGATCGTCGCGAGATCACCCGGTTGGATGTGCGCCTCCAGCCCGAACTCCGCCACATCGGCCAGCACGTCGGCCGGGTATTCACCACGGAAGATCGGATCAAGGAAGATCCGGTTGAACTGCCCGTCGATGCGTCGCGCGGCGTCGAGATCTGCCGGGTCCCGTGGGTCAACCGGGTCGACCACGGTGAGGTTGAGCGTGATGCCTAGCGTGAGTTTCGGATCGCGGGCCCTGAGTGCCTCGACCGCGAGGCCGTGGCCCAGCAGCAGGTGGTGCGCTGCGGCAAGTCCCGCCGCCTTGTCTTGACGACCGGGTGCGTGCTCGCCGCCGGTGTAGCTGAGGAACGACGAGCACCACGGCTCGTTGAGGGTGGTCCAGGCGTCAACTCGGTCGCCGAGTGCGTCGTGCACATCGAGCGCATATTCGGCGAAGCGCAGTGCGGTGTCGCGGCTGGTCCAGCCGCCCAGCTCTTCCAGCGCTTGCGGAAGGTCCCAGTGATACAGCGTGAGCCATGGCTTGATCCCGCGCTCGAGCAACTCGTCAACCAGGCGCGAATAGAAGTCGAGGCCTGCCGGGTTCACGGGGCCGCCATCGGGACGCACCCGTGCCCACGAAGTCGAGAAGCGATAGGTCTGCATGCCGAGGTCGGCCATCATCGCGACATCGTCGCGGTAGCGGTGGTAGTGATCGCAGGCAACGTCGCCGTTGTCGCCGTTGACGACCGCACCCGGAACTCGGCTGAATGCATCCCAAATCGAGTCGCGACGACCCTCTTCGTGGGCAGCGCCCTCGATCTGGTAGGCGGCGGTGGCCACGCCGAAGAGAAAGTCCTGCGGAAAGCGGCGACCGGCGCCGCGCTCGTCTGGCTCGGGCGCCGAACGCTCGATGGTGGTGTCGGTCATCCCTTCACAGCTCCCTGCATGATGCCGGCGACGAGTTGGCGGCCTGCGAAGATGAACAGCAGCAGCAGCGGCAGCGTCGCCACAAGCACTCCGGCCAACACGATTGAGTAGTCGACGAAGTAGTTCGCCTGCAGTTGAGACAAGGCGACGGGAAGCGTCGGGTTGTTCGAGTCGAGCACGATGAACGGCCAGAAGAAGTTGGTCCAGGTCGCAATGAACGTGAAGAGGCCGAGCATGGCCGCGGCCGGTCGTGCGGCGGGAAAGCCGATGTACCAGAAGGTTTTGATCATGTTGGCGCCGTCGATGCGACCCGCCTCGATCAACTCGTCGGGCAGCGCAGAACCCAGGTATTGAGTCATCCAGAACACGCCGAACGCCGTCACGAGTCCCGGCACGATCACAGCGCCGAGCGTTCCCGCCCATCCCAACTGGGACATGATGATGAACAACGGCACCACACCAAGCTGGGTGGGCACAGCTGTCGTCGCGATGA
>JBDUBG010000484.1:0-4402 GCA_040004215.1 Pseudolysinimonas sp.
CGCCGCTCGAGCCACCGCTCGACGAGGAGCCGCCGCCGCTGCTCGACGGCGAACTGGTCGAGACCGACGTCGCGCTCAACGCGGCGATCCCGGTGCTGAAGGCCGCCACGTTGAACGCACCATTGTCGCCGCCCGAATACCAGTCGGGTGAGGTGGTGCCGTAGTACTTGGCCAGTTCAGCCGACCACTCCTTTTCGAGACCGAAGAGCACCGCGTATGGCAACAAACGTTCGTAGATCTTCACGATCTGGTTGCCGTCGCTGGTCGAGATCTTCTCGGCGCTCGAGATGCTCTGCAGCATCTTCAACCGGTCGGCCTCGGCGAGCTGGATGTAGAGCTTGAGTCCGATCAGCTGGTCGTAGAGTTTCGAGCCCTCGAGGGTCAGTGGGCGCAGTCCCGAGACGAGACCGAATACCAAGATCACGATCCAGGCGCCGGCGTTCGCTCCGATCACGCCCAGCGCGATCCCGAGCTCGTTGTCTCCTGCAGTGAAGGCGGTGACGAACAACAGCACGGCGCCGACGATCGCCAGCACGCCAAGGAGGGTGACGATCGCCGGATGCCGTGCCTTGCGCAGCCCGACCGCCTCGGCATTCGCCTCCACCGACTTCGTGAGCGCCTTGACGGAGGCGCCGAGCAGCACGTCTTTCTTCTCGAGCCACTTGATGTTGGCGTCAGCAGGGTCGCTGCTCGCCCCGGTCATCGACGACCCGCCGATGACCTGCAGCCCCGGCGGCAGTGATCCAGTGAACTGCCGGAGCATCGACGAGAAGTTCGAGAGCCCGGAAAACAGAAAGAGCGCGTTCATCACGCGTTCTTCGTCGGGCAGCAGACCGTCGGTACTGAGCTGCTCCAGACCGAACTTCGCGGCCCTCGACCCCTCTTTCGGCTTTTCGATGATGCGCAGCTTGCCGCGCACGGCGAGGTCGACGATCGAGGCCGCCATCCCCTTCTTCGGCTTGCCGACGATATTCGCGGCCAGCATCGCGCTGACGCCCGTCGGCGGTTCGTACTGGGCGATGATCGGGTCGCCACTGCGACGGCGCCAGAGCTGAAAGTGCAGCACCATGGCGCCCACCACTGCCACGATCTCGGCAAGGAGCCCGAGCAGGAAGGTGATCGGGATCAGGTCGAGAATCTTCTCGATCAGGTTGAACGGTGCCTCGGCGAAGGTCTTCGGCGCGAAGCCGATGGCCAGCGTCATCCCCTGGTAGGCGCCGAGCCTGTCGACGGCAGCGGTGAAGGTGCCGTTGTCGCCCGTGATGTCGCACTTTTGCGTTGAGCCTTCTGAGCCCTGGTAGCACGAGGTCTGGCCGTTGAGCTTCGAGACCAGCCAACCTGCGAGGGTCACCGAGGCGCTCACCTCATCGAAGGGCTGCGACCAACCGGTGCCATTGACATCCCAATAGAACTCGTCATCGTTGCTGTCTGTGAAGTATTTCGTGACGTCGGTCTGCGTGTAGTCGATCACGTAGGTCTGCGCACCATGCACGTACTGGCCCTCTGGCACCGCGATCGTGATCGCGGTGCCGTCGCCGTTCTTGCCCATGCTGAAGCTGCGGGTCTGGCCGTTGCCATCTGTGACCTTCTTGACGGTGATGTGCGTCGAGTGGCCGTCGTAGTCAGTGGGGATTGACCGGATGATGCCGCGGTTCTGGTCGAAGTCAGGAAACTTGGCGACCAGGGTCTCGTTCGTGTGCAGCATCGACCGCTTCGACGGGTCGATGCTGAGCTGGTAGCTCGCGTCGAATGAGTCGAAGGTGAAGTTGTCGACGCCGGTCGGCAGGCCTGCCGCGTTGAGGGCCTGCACCTCATTGTGTGGCGCATCATGAGTCGGCCCAGCCATTGCCGCCGCCGGGATGCTGAGGGTCGCCACGATCGCCAGCACCACGCCGGCCGTTGCCCATGTCAGTGCGCGCACTAGATGCCTCCGCCTCCGCCTCCGCCACCACCACCGCCGGAGCCACCACCCCCACCGGATCCGCCTGAGCTTGACGACGACGCCGAGCCCGAATACGAGCTCGAAGCGCTACTGCTGAACGACCCGATGCCCGAGGCGAATGCCGCTACCTGGAACGCGCCCAGGTTGCCGCCGTCGTACCAATCGGGAGGGTTCTGGTCGTAGTACTTGCCCAGCGCGCTCGCCCATTCCTTCTCGAGCGAGAACAGCACGGCGTAGGGCAGGAGCTTCTCGTAGATCTTGACGACCTGCGTGCCATCTGGTTGCGTGCTGCGCTCAGCGCCCGTCACGCTCTGCAGCATCTTCAGCCGATCGGCCTCTGCCAGTTCGATGAAGAGCTTGAGCCCGTCGAGGTTCTCGCGAAGTAACGCTCCCCGGTGGGTCAGCGGGCGCGCACTGCTCACGCGGCTGAGGGCGAAGAGCCCCAGAACTCCGCCGGCGAAGGCACCGAAGAAGCCGAAGCTCGATGCGATCCCGTTCGTGGCGTTCAGGCCGCTGACGCCCAGGAGAACGACGCCGATGCCCGAGGGGATCAGGACGGTCAGGAAGGCCCACCGCGGCGGTTTTCGACGCAGTCCAGACGCGAGTGTTTGCTGGGCGACCTTGGTGGTCAGTGAGCGCACGAACAGACCGAGCGTTGTGTCTTTTTTCTTCAGCCAGATGACGCCGTTCTCGGTTCGCGTCGTGAGGTCGCCCAACAAGAGGGCCCTGAATAACCCCGCTTCGTTGCTGTTGAGCCCCGAGTCATCTAGTTGCTGGACGCCGAACTGCTCGCCGCCGAAGAAGCCAGTCTTTCGCTCAAAGAGCTTGAGGTTGCCGCGCACAGCGAAGTCGACGATCGAGGCGGCAAAGCCGCGTTTCGGCTGTTCGACCAGATTGGCGGCCAGCATGAGATCGAGACTCGCTGGCGGCGTGTACTGGGCGACGACGATGCCGGTAGCCTTCGCTCGCCACGCGAACTTGGGAAGCAGCAACCCGAGCAGCGCGCCGAGCGCCGCGAGCAAAGCGCCGACGATCGGCACCCCGCTGAGATAGGCGAAGGGGTTCGTGGATGCCGCTGCGAACGTGCCCTTCTCGAATCCGATCGCGACCGTGACGTTCTCGTACGGACCGATCTTCTGTTGGGTTGCCGCGAACGTGGTGCTGGTATTGGTGAGTTCGCACTGTGTGGTCGAACCCTCGACGCCGTAGTAGCAGGCAGACGTGCCGTTCAGCTTCGAGGCGAGCGATCCGGCCAACGAGACCTTCGCGCTCACCTCGCCGAATGGCTGCTTCCAGCCGGTGCCGTTGACATCCCAATAGAACTCGTCGTCGTCGGTGTCGGCGAAGAACCTGGTGACGTCCCGCTGTGTGTAGGTGATGACATACGTCTGCTTGCCGTGCACGTACTGCCCCTTGGGTACCGCGATGGTCACGTCGTAGAACGAGTCGTCGTCACTGTCGATCCCCGTGTCATAGCTGCGTTTTGTGCCGTTCTGATCGGTCACCGACAAGATCTTGATTTGCGTGGGATGCCCGTCGTAGTTCACCGGAATGGCGCGGATGATGCCGCGATTCTGATTGAACGTTGGAAACTCAGCGACCAGCGTCTCGACCGTGTGCAAGGTGGAGTGCTTGTCGCCATCGACGCCAAGCCGGTATACCGCGTCGAAGGAGTCGAAGGTGAACGCTGAGGTGTCAGTGGCTCGGGAGGGGTGGCCGGCGGTGTCGATCGCTTGAACGGCCGGCGCTGGCACCGGGGCGGGCGCGGCCTCTGTCAACGGATGGGCGGTTGCTGCGGCTGGGGCTGCCACGATCGCCGACGCGAGAGCGAGCACGGCGAGCGCTGAGCGCAACTGTCGGATCGTGGGCATCGGGGCGAGCATATCGTTGAGCTCTTCGTCGCGGGAGCGCTTTTCCTCGGACGCTAGGCTCCGAAGGTGACCCTCTCTAGCCGAGTCGCCGCACTTGGTGTTCATCTGCCTGAACGCACTCGAAGCACTGTTGAGACGGAGCACGAACTGCGGGCCTGCAACCCGAAGCTGAACCTCGCGACTGGCCTGATCGCGCGGATGACCGGCGTCGAGCATGTGCACGTCAAGCCAGACGACTGGCAGGCATCCGATCTCGCGGTGGCGGCGGCACGGTCGGCACTGGCGGAGTCGCCGGGCGACGTCGATCTCGTGCTGTTCGCCAGTGCGAGCCAAGACCTGATCGAGCCCGCGACCAGCCACATCGTCGCCGCGAAGCTCGGTGTTGAGGCACCCGTGATGGACGTCAAGAACGCCTGCAACTCGGTGCTCAACGCGATGCAGGTCGGCGACGCGCTGATCCGGAGCGGGCAATACCGTCGCGTGTTGATTGCCAGCGGCGAGGCGCCAAGCGTCGCGGTGCGCTGGGAGCTGCGCGATCACGCCCACTTCATCAGCTCGTTCCCGGGCTACACCATGAGCGACGGGGGAG
>JBDUBG010000149.1:0-4376 GCA_040004215.1 Pseudolysinimonas sp.
CTCCGTTCTGGGTGACCCCACCGACCGCGACCACGCCGGGCATGGTCGCCGGAGCGCCGACCTCCTCGGTGCCGCTGCCGCGGTTGCCCGCTGCCGCGACGACGACGACGTCGTGATCCGCGGCGTAAAGAAAGGCCTTGTCCCAACTCGGCGGCCAGTCGAGCGTGTTGCGGGTCAGCGACAGGTTGATCACCTTGGCGCCGTGGTCGACCGCCCAGGTGACGCCGTCAGCGATCTGCTGGTCTGAGTCCTGATCTGTGGCACCAAACCCGACCGAGATCGAGAGCAGGGATGCCGCCGGCGCCGCCCCGAGAACTCCCGAGTTGGCGCCTGTCCCCCGCCCGGCCGCGAGGGAGGCCACCATGGTGCCGTGCTCGTCGCCGGTGCCTTCTGGAGTTCCGGCCGCCGTGCCGAGCCCCGAGAAGTCGGCGCCCCCAACGACAGCGCCGCGCAACTCTGCGACGGTGCCATCGACCCCGGTGTCGATGATCGCGATGGTGACGCCGGCACCCTTCGTGGCGTTCCAGGCTGCGCGGATGCCGTAGCTGTCGAGCCAGTATTCCTTGCTGCGCACCAGATCGCCCGTCGCACGCGGCGCCGCGATCGCCGCTCCCGTCGGAGCCAGCAACGCCACCGCCAGCGCTACCGCCAGCGCGGCCGCCCCGATGGCGCGCGCACGGCGGCGCCTCATTCCGGGGCTCCGGGCCCCGGTTCAGCGCATTCGCAACGGTCGGGCGTCCAGTCGGCACGTGCCAACGCGAGATCGCCGATGGGATTGACGCCCGGGCCAGCGGCGAGGGAGTGGGCGACGAGGGCGTGCAGGCATTTGATGCGGTCGGGCATGCCGCCTGCCGAGTATCCGGCGATCTCGTCGACCGCCAGGATGCTCTCGCGGTCGGCCAGGTAACTGTCGTGCGCTGCGCGGTACTGCCCACCGAGCGGGGTCGCCGCGCCTGACTCGTCCACGAGAAGCTCGCTCAGCTCAGCCATGACGCCGGTCGCCTCGAGCGTCGACACCGCCGACGTCGCCGCCGGGTGGCTGAGGTAATACAGCGTCGGAAATGGCGTGCCGTCGTCGAGGCGCGGTGCGGTGGCGACGACGGTGGGGTTGCCACAGAGGCAGCGAGCCGCGATCCCGATGACGCCGCGAGCCGGGCGGCCCAGCTGCGAGGTGACGACCGCCACGTCGATGGCGCTCGGTGGAGCGAACGGTGGGCGCGTCATCCACCTGCTCCGGTGGTCTGGGTCGGCGCCTCGAGCTGGCTCGGGGTTTGCTGGGTGAGGCCTGCGCCGTAGACCGAAGCCAGCAGCGAGCGCATCCAGTCGACCTTGGTGGTCTGAATCTTGTCGCTGATCGGCTGGCGGTCTGGGGTGGTCGGCGTACTGCCTTCGCCGATCACCAGGTAGCTGACGTCGCCGGGAAACACGTAGTACAGCCGGTTGCGCGCCTGCGATTCGATGTATGCCGGATCTTTCCAGCGGTCGACGTCGCCTTTCAGATTCTTCACGGCCTCATTGGCTTGATCGAGCTGGGTCTGCAGTTCGGTGATCTGTTGACGCTGTTCGACGAGCGTCTTGAGGCTCGGAGCGAGCACCACGAGTGCGGCAACGACGAGCAGCAACAGGGAGAGCGCGAATCCCGAGAGGCGAAAGTTGCGCAGCCAGGCGGCTGGTCGAGACTCCTCGGGCATGGCGACAGGGATGGGGATGTTCTTGCCGCTCCTCGCCATGGTTTCAGGGTAAGCGAGATTGTGGTCGTAGCCTGGGAGCGTGACCGCGACCCTCCCTCACCCGAACCGCCCGTTCGCCCTCGAGACCGCTGGCGACGTGCACGCCGGTCCCCTCGAATTCGAGGCGATCGCCGCCCGCGCAGAAGCCGACGGCTACGACGCGATCGGTGCGACCGAGTTGCAGCACGATCCGTTTCTCTCTCTCGCGGTCGCCGCGCGCGGCACCTCGACCATCGAGCTCGGCAGTTCGATCGCGGTGGCATTCGCCCGCAATCCGATGACAGTCGCCGTGAGTGCCAATGATCTGCAGCTGTTGTCGAACGGCCGGTTCACGCTCGGACTGGGCTCGCAGATCAAGCCACACATCGAGCGGCGCTTCTCCATGCCGTGGTCGCAGCCGGCCGAGCGGATGCGCGACTTCGTGCTCGCGGTGCGCGCGATCCAGAATGCCTGGCAGACCGGCGAGAAGCTCGACTACCGCGGCGAGTTCTACCAGCACACCCTGATGACGCCGATGTTCGCGCCAGAACCCAACCCGCACGGCGCCCCCAAGATCGCGGTCGCCGCGGTCGGTCAGCTGATGACCGAGGTAGCCGGAGAGGTAGCAGACGGCTGGCTCTCGCACAGTTTCACTACCGTGCGATACCTGCGCGAGGTGAGCCTGCCCGCGCTGAGCCGTGGCGCCGCGCGGGCCGGTCGTGCGGCCGATGCTGTCGGGGTGAGCGTTCCCTCGTTCGTCGCGGTCGGCAGCAATCAATCCGAGTTGGATGCCGCGATCCACGCCACCCGCAAACAGATCGCGTTCTACGGCAGCACGCCCGCCTACGCGCCGGTGCTCGAGCTGCACGGCTGGGGTGGAGTGCACGAAACACTCAACGCCGCCTCCCGCCGCGGCGAGTGGGACGCGATGGCCGACGCGATCGACGACGAGATGCTCGCCGCGTTTGCCGCGGTCGGAACTCCGACCGAGGTCGCCGCGCAACTGCGCGAGCGCTTCACCGGACTCGCCACCCGCGTCGCCTTCGCCTTCAGCAACCCGGTCTCACCCGAACTCAGTGGCGAAATCGTGGCGGCGCTGGACGGTGCAGCATCTGAGTGACGGGACAGGCGCCCGGCGGGGCCGGTCAGGGGCCGCCCGGTGGTTAGCTGACGATGTGCATCGCCCGGGCCGCGTCGGTCACACTGGCCGACAGCGAGGGGTAGATGCTGAACGCCCGGGCCAGTTGGTCAACGGTCAGCCGGTGTTCGATCGCCAGCGAGATGGGCAGGATGAGGTCGCTCGCCTTGGGAGCCACGATCACGCCTCCGATCACGGTGCCCGTTGACTTGCTCGCGATGATCTTGACGAATCCGTCTTTGATGCCCATCATTTTTGCCCGCGGGTTCGACGCCAAGGGCAGCTTGTAGATGACGCCCCGTGCTGTGCCGTCTTCGATCTGCTTCTGTGACCACCCAACGGTCGCGACCTCGGGCTGGGTGAAGATGTTCGAGCTCACGTTGCGCAGCTCCGTCGGCTCGACCGCATCGCCCATCGCGTGATAGACGGCGGTGCGACCCTGCATCGAGGCGACGGATGCCAGCGGCAAGAAGTCGCTGCAGTCACCGGCCGCATAGATGCTCGGCATCGAGGTGCGGGCGACGCGGTTGACCCGGATGTGTCCACTCTCGGTCAGCTGAACCCCGGCCTCCTCGAGACCGATGCCCGCCGTGTTGGGAACCGAGCCGACCGCCATCAGGCAGTGGGATCCCTCGACCGTGCGCCCGTCGGTCAGCGTGACCTGCACGCCGTTCTTGGTGCGCTCAACCTTGCTCGCACGGCTCTTGTTCAGCACGTCCATGCCGTTGCGGGTGAAGACGTTCTCGATGACGCGCGCCGCGTCGGCATCTTCGTTGGGCAGTACCTGCTCGCGGCTGGAGACCAGGGTGACCTTCGAGCCGAGCGCGAGGTAGGCCGAGGCGAACTCGGCACCGGTCACCCCTGAGCCCACCACGATCATGTGCTCGGGGACCTCCTCGAGCGAGTACAGCTGGGTCCAGGTGAAGATGCGTTCGCCATCCGGCTTCGCGGTGGGAAGGATTCGCGGGCTGGCGCCGACGGCGACAACCAGGGTGTCGGCCTCGATCTGGTCGAAGTCGGTGCGGCTCTTGCCCTTGCCGGTCGAGACCACCAGGCGGTTCGGTCCGTCGAGGCGGCCATCACCGGCGATGATCCGCACACCGGCCTTGATGAGCTGCGACTTGATGTCTTCAGACTGCTGACGCGCCAGGAGCAAGAGGCGCTGGTTGACAGCACCCAGATTCACCGCGACCTCGGGGCGCACTGCCCTGCCCTCGCTGTTGCGGGTGAAGAACCGGACGCCCAGGTCGGCCGCCTCGCCTGCCGCGCTGGCGGCCTCGGCTGTCGCGATAAGGGTCTTCGAAGGAACGACGTCGGTCAGAACCGCCGATCCGCCCACACCGACCCGTTCGACCATGGTCACCTCGGCGCCGAGTTGGGCGCCGGCGATCGCCGCCTCGTAGCCCCCGGGGCCGCCCCCGAGGACGGCGATGCGCTGGGTCCGCTCGAACTCGTAAGGCATGCCTCCATTCTGGTCGACCCGGCGCCAATGCGCTCAACCCGGCAATGGCGACAGCGATCTTCATGCC
>JBDUBG010000050.1:0-4375 GCA_040004215.1 Pseudolysinimonas sp.
CGCTGGCCTGCGTCGCGAACTCCGACCCCCAGAGCTTCCTCGCGGTCAGCGACGCACTGTTGGGCGCCGCGTCGGTCAAGACGGAGACCACAATGTCGACTGCCGAGTTGCAGGCGCTGGTCACGAAAGCTGGCGTGACCAACACCGCCGTCGCGGGGTGCATCAGCGGCTACAGCTACGCCAACTGGGTGACCGCAGCGACCCACCGGGCCACCAGCGGCGGACTGCTGAACGCCAACAAGAAGTCGCTGACCACGACACCGATGGTCGTTGTTGACAAGAAGATCTACACCGGCAAGCTCGACGACAAAGCCGCGCTCACCAAGTTCATTAGTGACACCTTCACCGCCGCTGCCAGCGCGGGTGGCGGCTCGACGCCTACGCCGACGCCGACGCCGTAGTCGAGAGCGACTCGAGTCTAGGCAGCGGGCGGAGTTGGCGGTTCCTCGTCGCCCGCCTTCACTGCCCTCTGCCCGGGAGGCAGGTTCGACAGGTCGGGCGCGATGATCTCGGCCTGGTACCCGGAGTCCGGCAGCCCCAACACCGGGACGCGCCCGCCGTCCTTCACCAGCACCAGATCAGCGCCTCGCACCAGCGTGCGTCCGCGGAAGAAGTCGGGCTTCATGATCCACCAGATACCCATCAGCACGACTCCGACAAGGATGCCGCCCACGCCGAGCACGGCATCAGCTCCGATCCCGAAGATGGTGATGTTCTTGCCGTTCGAGTCGACCTCCCAGTCGGGTGCCGCATACGAGATCAGGCCGTAGACAAAAGCGGCCGCCAGCATGAGGCCGCCAGCGAGCGGGAAGATGCCGCGCATCACCAGGTTGCGGAATGAGCCGAACATCGTCTTGCGGTAGTACCAAACGCAGGCGAAGCCGGTAAGGCCGTAGTAGAACGCGATCATCAGGCCGATCGAGTCGATCAGCGCCGTTAGCAGATCTTGACTGATGAAGCTGATCACCAGGTAGAACAGGATCGACACGACGCCCATCGCGATTGTCGACCAGGTCGGCGTGAGGTACTTGGGGTGGATGCGCGCGAACTTCGCCGGGAGCGCCTTGTAGACCGCCATCGAGAGGGTCGTCCGTGCGGTTGGCAAGATGGTGGTCTGTGTGGATGCCGCAGCCGAGGTCAGGATCGAGATGGTCAGCAGCGCGATCATCACCTTGCCGACGATGCCGTCACCGAACAGGGCGGGCCCGATCGACAGGAAGACGTTGTCCGAGTTGTTTCCGTTCGCCAGGCCGATGCCCTTCTCGCCGACGCCGGCGAAGGCAATCGCCGCGGTGGAGACCAGCGAGTATGTGACGAGCAGCAGCACGGTGCTGATGATGGCGGCGCGACCGGGAGTGCGCGACGGGTCTGCGGTCTCTTCGTTGACGGCGACCGCGGTATCCCAGCCCCAGTAGATGAAGATCGCGGCCAACAGTGCTGGCGCAAGCACCGATCCAAAGTCGAGGGTGAACGGGTTGAACCAGCTCAACTGCGGCATCAGGGAAACTCCCTGAACGCCGTTGCCCGAGTAGACCCGCACCAGCGCCCAGATCGCGAAGGCGATCAGCACGACGACCTCGATACTGAGCAAGACCTGCTGCAGTCTCGCCGACACCTCGATGCCGCGATAGCAGATGTAGGTCATGATCGCGATCCACACCAGACCGGCCGCCAACTCCCACCACGGGTTGGTCGAGGCGTCGCCTGCCGCTTTCCAGCCCAAGTTGCCCAACAGCCCGAAGGTGGTTTGCCCGGCGATCTGCGCCAGGTTGGCCATCACGATCACATCGGCAACGATGATGCCCCAGCCGCCCATCCATCCGGCGATGGGGCCGAACGCGCGCGCTGCCCAGGTGAATGTGGTGCCGCAGTCTGGTTCCGCCTTGTTGAGCTCCTGATACGCGACGGCGATCAGGTACATCGGCACGAACGCCAGCAGGATCACACCCGGTGCCTGTACTCCCACCTTCGCACCGACACCACTGACCACGATAAATCCGAGGGCCGCGGCAAGGCTGTACGCGGGAGCGGTGGATGCCACCCCTACGACGACGCTCGAAAGCAGGCCGAGCGCTCCCGGCCTGAGCCCCTTGCTGTCGACGTCATTGCTTGATCGGGCGGGGGCAGCTGCGGGTGCGGTCATTGGCGCGTCCTCACTGAGGTGGGTCGTGCGGGGGCCGACCGGTGAGCCGACAGTACACCCCTGAGTTTTGCCCGGATAGTGTCACAGCATGCCGATTTTTCATGTGACAACGGAGGCCGAATGGGAGGCCGCGCACGCCGTCGGCAGCTACCGGAGATCGACCAAGGGCGCATCGCTCGACGAGGTGGGCTTCATCCACGCGTCGTCGGCGGAGCAACTGCCGCGGGTCGCGAGATTCTTGTACGCCGAGTCAGACGATCAACTGGTTGTGCTCGAGCTCGATGACGACGCAATTCGCCGCTCTGGCATCCGGATTCCGTGGGAAGACGGCGGTGCCGGCGAGTTGTTCCCCCATATCTACGGTGCCCTCGTGACCACAGTGGTGCTCGCCGTGCATCCTGCCGCGTTCGATCAGGACGGAGTGCTGCGCTGGCCGGTTCCGGCCAAGGAGTCGTAGGCGTTCTTTCGATCCGCGACGCGATGGCACATCGAGAAGACGCGGCATGCCGCTCTTGCCTTGTCTGTCGCGGGACGGGATAATCACCAATAGACAGTACACCTGTCAATCATGCAACCTGAGTGTCCCGTGCACATCGTTCAAGGAAGAATATGGAGTGCTCTCAATGAGAAAGATCACCCTTGCGGCCGGCGCCGCCCTGTTGCTCGTTTTGTCGGGCTGCAGCATCACGGGGGGGAACAAGCCCGCCCCGAGTGACAACTCACCGATCCAGGTGGGAGTTATCCTCCCGCAGTCGGGGCCATACACGATCTTGGGTGCGCCGCAGACCGCAGCGCTCAAGTTAGAGGCCGACAAGGTCAACAAGAGCGGCGGGATTGACGGCAGGAAGATCGAACTGACCTTCCGCGACGACACCAGTGACCCGACCGTGTCGGTGCAGCTCTACAACGAGCTCGCTGAAACCGGCAACTACGACGTCATGATCTCGTCGTCGCGTACCGCGAACTCGCAGGCCGTCGGTCCCTCGGCAGAGCAATACGAGATTCCGACCCTCGCCCTCGGGCCGGTCGACGCGTTCGCCAATGGCAGCAACCCGTGGGTGTTCGTGATCCCCACCACCGGATCGGTCAACGGCAATGCGCAGATGCAGTACTT
This sequence comes from Pseudolysinimonas sp., assembly GCA_040004215.1. Lineage (GTDB taxonomy): Bacteria > Actinomycetota > Actinomycetes > Actinomycetales > Microbacteriaceae > Lysinimonas. Next base: position 3,258 of record JBDUBG010000050.1, read on the forward strand.
CAAAGAAGAAGGATTCAAGAAGATCGCCATCGCGTTCATCGACGGTGACGCGTATGGACAAAGCGGTCAGGACGTGCTGAAGAACGACGGGGCGAAGTATGGTCTCGACACCGTGTTCTCACAGGGATACGACCCCGCGACGACCGACTTCACGCCGCTGATTCAGAACGTCTTGGCAAGTGGAGCTGACGCGCTGTGGGTGTGGGGATCAGGACCGACCCCATCCATTTTGACCGCTCAGTGGGCGGCAACCGCGGCGAACAGTCACACCAAGTTGTTCATGACAGCGTCGCAGGCCTCGAACCTGTACTCGTTCAAGAATGGCGCACCTGTTGCCGCCGCGAACGGCATCCAGCTGACGAGCAACATCGCGGTCGTCGGGCCGCAGCTGCCCGACAGCAAACTGAAGACGCTGGTCGGCGACTTCGCCGACCGCTGGGCAGCGCTGGGCGACAAGCAGTACAGCTACCCGCCCCAGTTTGCTTTCGAAGCGGCGAAGGCAATTGAGGTCCTGAAAGCCGGTGTTGAGGCGGCAGGATCGACTGATCACGCGAAGCTTCGCAAAGCGATCGAGGGTCTTAACATCCTGACGTACACGGGTCAGACCAAGTACAGCGCGACTGACCACGTTGGTCTCACGCCGGACTGGATCGCGATCGATACCGTCAAGGATGGCAACTTCGTCGCGAGTGACTACACGCTCAAGAAGTTTGACGCCCTTCTCAAGTAGCGACGATATGACAGATGGGGAAGGCGATCGTCCGCTGCTGGCCACGAACAGCCTCCGGCTAGCGTTCGGCGGCGTTGTGGCGACCAACGACATCACCATGGAGGTCGCGCCGGGTGAACTCCGCGGAGTGATCGGGCCGAACGGTGCTGGCAAGTCGACACTGTTCGGGCTGATCAGCGGGCACCTGCGTCCCGATGCTGGTCAGGTTCTCTTGACCGGCGAACGGATCGATCGCCTTCCCCCGCATCGCCGCGCTCAGCGCGGCATCGCGATCGTCTTCCAAGGTGCTCGGCTCTATCCCGGACTCAGCGTTCTCGACAACGTCGCGGTCGGTGCTACCGCCCGCACTCACGAAGGCATCGTCGCGGCCGCCATCCGATCCCGCCGT
>JBDUBG010000298.1:0-4368 GCA_040004215.1 Pseudolysinimonas sp.
CGGCGACGTCAAGCCGCGGTCTTGGTGGCCACGCGAGGCGAGCGCGGTTCCGCTCGACGGTCGGCATCGGTGCGATCGTCATCCTGATTCTTCTCGCAGTGGTCTCGGTATCGCAGTTCCTTCTCTACGAATCACCGCTCGCTCCGATAGCCGGTGGCGGTGTCGCCATCGACCCACTCGCGGTCTCGGCTCTCGCGCTGGCCATCGCGTCCATCGGGCTGCTCGCGGTAGCCGCCTTCTCCGTGATCGGGCGCGCGTTAGAGAGGTGGGCGCGCCGTGCCCACAACTTGGACTCTCTGCCCCTGCAGCAACTTGCGCGGCGCTCGCGCGCGGCGCTGATGCCGATCCTGGTGATGGCGTTCGCGGTGAGCGGCTTGATTGTGGGAGCGACATACTCCGGAACATGGTCAACGTCGGCGGGTCAGACCCGTGCCGTCCAGATCGGAACCACCGTGCGCGTCACGGCCGGCGCACCGTTGAGCGAGTCGGTTACGCGCCCGGTGGCTGGGCAGTCGGCTACCGCACCCGTCGCCCGCGACGACGTGCTCCTCGGGGATTCTTTGGTGACCATGATCTCGATGCCGGCATCGCGTCTCGCGAAGACGGTCGCGGCAGTGCCGGGCGCCGTCGACCCAACGAGCCTCGCCGCCCTGCTGAGGTCGAAGGCCTCGCGCCCTCAGCTTCCGGTGTCGGCCACTGGCCTCTCACTGGAGGTCACCGCCATCCCGGAGACGGCGATCCCCTGGTCGGTCGGGGTGACTCTTGTCGACTCGGCGGGTGCCGAGAACCTGGTGCAACTCGAGCCCACGGCACGCAGCGGCGAGTTTGCCGCGCCGCTGCCGAGCGGTCTCGCACCTTGGACTCTGCACGCGATCGACCTGGTGTTGCCCCAGATCGCGCCAGGAACCACCGTCGAAGTTGGCCTGCGGTCGACCGGGGATGGCGCAACTGTGGTTGCACTGGGCGACTCGTGGGTGCCGTCAGGAGGTGACGGAGCAAACTCTGGACTCGTCGGCCTCAGCGGGGGTCGGGCGGGGCTGCGTGCTTCAGCCGCAGGACCGGGAGGGCACGTGACTCTCCGTTCGTTGTCGGGTCGGGCGACCAGCCTGCCGATTGTCATCTCGCGCAAGGTGTCACACGATTCCGGGTTGTCGGTCGGCTCTGTGGCCTCGATGGTGGTCGTCGCCCGGGGTGGAGCGATCCCGGTGAAGGTGGTCGGAGTCTCGCCGGTTATTCCGGGAGTCGATTCCGGAATCGGGGTGATGGTCGATCTGGGCTCGGTTCAGGACGCCGCAGACCGGGCTGGACTGCTTCACCTGTCAGCCGGTGAATGGTGGGTCGCAACCGGCAGCCCAGCTGCGGCGGCGGCCGAGGTGCGCCAGCGTGCGCCGGCAGGAGCCGTCATCGAGACCGTGGCGTCGCCACCAGCCGATCAGGTGCTGGAGTCGGCTCGAGCGGTGGTTTGGGTCGCGGGCATTTCGGCCGCGCTGCTCGCCTTGCTCACGGTGACGGCGGGACTGCTGGCCGAACTTCGCGCGCGCCGGGACGAGATCGAGGTGCTCCGTGCGGTTGGAGTGCCGCCCCGCCTCCAATCTCGGGTCCGGGTGACGGAGTGGCTACTGCTCCTCGCGCTCGGAACCGTGGCGGGCGTGATAGACGGTGTTGTGGTGTGCGCGTTGCTCGTGCCGGATCTTGCTCGTGCCGCAATTCCCACTGCCATCGAGGGGGTGCGCACCTACCTCGTCGCCGATCTGCCGGGCGGCGCGATCGCGGCTGCCGCTGTGCTCGTGGCGATCGCCGGCCTGCTCGCCGTCGTTGCGCGCACGATTCGGAAGCAGGCACGATGACTGAGCGCTGGGATGCCCGCCGCCTGCTGTCGCGACGGTTTCGCACGCGGCCCGCGGCATCCGTGTTGGTGGGTGTTCTGACGCTGCTGACCGTTGTTCTGGCCGCGGTCGTCCCCCGGCTCGTGGAACAGCAGGCGACGGCCGAACTCGAATATCAACTGCAGTCGATCGGTACCGTCGGACGATCCCTGCAGGGCAGCGGTGACTTTCCCGAAGATTGGGACTCACAGCCACCCCCCGACCTGGGCCAGTTGTACAGCGGGCTCCAGGACGAGTTCGACCTCACTCGGCAGCAATACGACGAGCCGTTGCGTGGCTTGGTGGGTGCCCCACAGTGGATCGTTCAGACGCCAGTTCTTCGCACGGCCCCCGTCGGTGGCTCGATCCAGCGGCTGGGCGTTCGGCTCACCGCAGACCCGAGTTACCTGAAGCAGATCAGAATCGTCCAAGGGGTCGCGCCGTCGACCTGGACGACGAACGATGTGCTTCCCTCCGAGGAGACCCGACAGACGCCGGTAGATGTTCTGCTGTCTGCGCAGGCCAGCGCGAGCCTCAAGTTGACCGTGGGAACGCTGATCGGCGGAGGCGTGCCGGATCGCCTCTATCGGGTCAGCGGCCTGTTCGAACCGAGCCATCCAGCGGCGGACTACTGGCAGCAGAATCCCTCACTGTTGCCCGTCAGCACCCTGGTTGACGACCGGAACGTCGAATACCCCAGTGTGTCTGCGTTCGTCGACCCGCTGAGCGTCGGCCGTCTGGGGACGACCTTCGGCACTGCCCAGGTCTCGCTCTTTTACCCGGTGGCCGCCACCGGGGCTGACGGCGCTGACGCCGAGCTGCTGCTTGAGCAGCTGTCGGCAGCAGTCGCCTCAGGGGCCGCGATGCCCAGCGGTGAAACGAGGATGCCGCTCGTCACCCTCTCAGATGGAGCCGTCGAGACGGCAGTGCAGCGCGGCTCACTCCTCACCGGGCTGCTCGCGCTGCTGGCCGCCGCACCACTGGGACTCCTGGTTGCGGTGCTGGTGCTCGGGGTGCAGGGAGTGGTGCGTGCCCGCCGTTCCGATCTGACCCTCGCGGCGGCGCGCGGAGGGAGCGTGCTTCAACTGCGCGGGGTGATGGCTCTCGAAGGGGCGCTATTGGCGGTCCCCGCGGCTGCCGTCGTGACACTTCTTGCGACGATCCTTCTCCCGGTGCGTGCCGAGCCTGCCGGATTCGTGCTGCCCGCGCTGGTGGCGCTTCTGCCGCCCATTTTGTACGCGGCGCTTGCGGAAACCGAGCACTCGCCCGGGTCCGAGCGCTCGCTGCTCACGCAGTTGCGGGGAGTGGCGGAGCTCTGCGTGATCGTGCTGGCCGGCCTGTCGCTGTTCTTGCTCGCCCGACGCGGGTTGGCTCAGGCGTCGGCTGCCGTCGGGGTCGACCCGCTGCTCTCGGTCGCCCCGCTGCTGCTGGCGGTCTCGGTCGGCATCATCGTGTTGCGCGGCTACCCATTGCCGATGCGGGCGGCTCGCCGCGTCGCCACCCGGGGTGTTGGGCTGGTCGCGTTCGTGGGCGCGATTCGCGCGACACGTGTTCCGACCATCGGGCTGGCGGGTGTGCTCGCGCTCGTCGTTGGCATCTCCGTCTCGTTGTTCTCTGGCGTGCTGTTGACGACCTTCGATGCCGGGATCGCGCGGGCAGCCGCAGAGTCGGTTGGCGCGGATGCGCGAGTCGACGGCACCGCCATCACGCCTGCGCAACGCTCGGCCGTCGCCGCGATCGAGGGTGTGCGTGAGGTCGCTGGCATCCAGTATCTGGCTTCTCTTGCGGTGTCTGGCCCGAAGATCGACGACACGGTTACGCTGCTGGTCGCTCAGACCGCCCCGCTCGCCACCCTGCGCCACCTGCCAACCGGGCTCGGGAGCGATGCGGGCGACCGGGTGCCGGTGGTGGTGTCATCTGATCTGCTGAAACAGTTCGGGTCGGCGCGCACCGCGACCATCGGGGGTGTGAATGTGCGCGTTGTCGGGAGCCTTCCGGCAGAATCCCACCTCGGCCCCAGCAGTGAATGGGTGCTCGTTGATGCGACGTTCGCCCCCCGCTTCCACACGCAGTTCACTCCCGAGACTCTGTTCATTGCCGCGGACCCGGATCGGCTGCCGCAACTGGCGGTTCCACTCCAGCGCGCGGTCGGCGCAGATCCCGCCGAGGTGACCTCGACCGCAACAGTGACGACCGTGACACAGGCGAAGGCAGACCGAGACGGCGAGCCCGTGGTGGCTGGCGTGCGGGCAGGCCTGGTGCTGGCGGCCGGGCTCTCGGTGCTGCTGTGCGCGCTCGCGCTCGTACTCGCCACCGTCGCGGCGGCGGAGGCACGGGGACGCACGGCGGGCATCTTGAGAACACTCGGAATGCCTCGCAGACGACTCGGCGTGCTGATCGCGTGGGAGCTGGTCCCGGTGGCTGCGGTCGCACTCGTTACCGGGGCGGCGCTGGGTATTGCGCTCCCGTTCGTGGTGAACTTCGCTGTCGACCTGCGCCCTTT
>JBDUBG010000197.1:0-4357 GCA_040004215.1 Pseudolysinimonas sp.
GCACGGAAGTCGTTGTGCTCGAAGGCGGCCGGAACTCCCGCCGCCACCACGAGGACTCCCGCCATCTGCACCAGCGTCAACCCTCGGTAGAGCGCATCGTCGACGTCGAAGGCCGAGGCGAACCAGGTGAAGTTGATCCACGCCCACCAGATCGCCGCGAACACCTGCAGGAACGAGGCGATCGCGACCGGATGTCCGGTCAGGATGCCGTGCGCCAGTTCCGCGGTGAGCGAAGCAACCGCGACCACGAAGGTGAGGTCGAAGAGCAGCTCCAGCGGCGTGCTCGCGCGATGAGGCTCTGCGTCGCCGCGCCCGCGCATCCGCACGTGCAGTTGGGGAAGCAGGGACGCCATGTGGCGAGCCTAGCGAGCGGCGCGCAGCTCCTCGGCGATCGTGCGCACGCCCAACTCGACCTCGGCGAACGACGTGCTCAGCGGAGACAACCCGAGGCGGATGCCGCTGGGCCGGCGAAAGTCGGGGATCACGCCGCGCTCCCACAACCGCGGCATGAGCGCGGCGAAGCCCGGATGGTCGAGGGTCACGTGGGATCCGCGGCGCGCCGGGTCGCGCGGGGTGGCGAGCACCGCATCCGGCAGCAGCTCGTCGGCGAGGGCGATGGCGAACTCCGTGAGGGCGATCGACTTGGCCCGGATGGCGGGCAACCCGGCCTGGTCGATGAGCGCGAGGGTATCTTGCAGCCCGACCATGCCGAGAACGGGTGGGGTGCCGCTCAGCACCCGCCGCATCCCGGGGCCGGGTTCGTAGCCCTGGCCCATCTCGAACGGATGAGCCGAGCCGATCCAGCCGGCGATCGGTTGTCGGAAAGCATCCTGCAGACCGGCGCGCACGTAGGCGAAGGCCGGAGCGCCGGGCCCACCGTTGAGGTACTTGTATGAGCAGCCGACCGCGAAGTCGACGCCCCAGGCGTCAAGTTCGTGCGACACCACGCCCGCCGAGTGACAGAGATCCCAGAGCATCAGAGCCCCGGCCTCGTGGACGAGTTCGGTAATCGCCGGCAGCTCGGCGAGGAATCCGGAGCGGTAGGCGACCGCGCTGAGCACCACAACGGCCGTGCGGTCGCTCAGCACCTCGGAGACTCGCTCGGGAGTGACATCCCCCTCGTCGATCCACCGCACGGTCAGCCCGCGCTCGGAAGCGATCGTCTCAACCAGGTAGCGGTCGGTTGGAAAGTTGTCACGATCGATGACCAGCTCGTCGCGGTCGGCTCCTGCCAGCTCGATTGCCGCGTGGATCACCTTATAGAGGAGCACCGTTGTCGAGTCGCCGATCACGGTCTGACCGGCTGCCGCGCCCAGCGCCACCCGGCCGAGCTCGTCACCGATCCGTTCGGGCAGCTCCAGCCAGCCTTCGTCCCAGCCGCGGATCAGCCGTTCGGCCCACTGCTCACGCATGACGACGTTCACCCGGTCGATGGACGCCGCGAGCGGCCTCCCCAGCGAGTTGCCATCCAAGTACGCAGCCACTCCGGGCGCGGGCTCGAAGCGCTCGCGGTGCGGCGCCAGCGGATCGGCGGCATCAAGTTCAGCGGCGGTACGGGTCACGTACCGAGCCTACGGCCGGCGTTCGGTCGCGCCATAGCACCCTCTATGGCGCGACGGACCCGAGTGCACCGGGGTCTGCAGCGTCGGGAGGGGGTCCCTCGGGGAGGCGGCCGGCCGCCCACTCTTCGGCGAGCACTGCGTACACCCCGGTGTCGTCCCAGACGCCTTTGACCAGCATGTCTTTCACGAAGTGGGCTTCTTCGCGCATCCCGAGCCGATGGCAGAGCGCAATCGAGGCGTCGTTGCGGGGATCGAGCTCTGCGTGCATCCGATGCAGGCCCAGCTCGCCGAACGCCAGATCGAGAATCGCGCGGGATGCCTCAGTGGCATAGCCCTGACCGAAGAAGTCGGGATGCAGCGTCCAGCCGATTTCGCCGCCCAAGTGCTCAACGCTCGACAGGTTGACGTACATGTGACCAATAACGCGGCCGTCGAGCTCGATCGCCGGTTCGATCCAGTCGCCGTCGGCGGCGAGGGTGGTCGCGGCGGCACACTTCGCCACGTGTCGCTCGATCTCGTCGCGCGTCCGCGGCTCATGGAGCAGGTAGAGACAGACGTCTTCGCGCCCCTGGTAGGCGTGCACATCGTCGACGTCGGCGACGGTCATCAGCCGGAGCGCTAGTCGCTCGGTGCGAATCGGCTCGCGAAACTCGAACGGCAGACTCATGCCGCGAGCCCTGGCGACAGGGTGCGGAATCCGAGCTCTTCGGCTGCCGCCAGCAAACGTTGGTCGTATGCGCACACGAGATCAGCACCGAGAAGACTCGCCGAGGCGAGATGGATCGAGTCGAGGCTCCGAAGAGATGCCGGGGCCATGCGTTGGGCAACATCGACGACCTGTTCCGAGATCGGGAACTCCTCGATCCCAGAGAGCGCGATCTCGATCAGGTCGATGATCCGTCGGGGGGCCTCAGCTTCGAGACGCGTCCGGATCGCTCGGGAGACCTCCACCCACGCAAGTGACGACGAGAACAACTCCGCGCCGTCGTCGATGAGTGCGCGGAGTGCAACCGCAAATTCGTCACGCTCGAATTCGCGGAGCACGCGTTTCAAGAGGGCGCTGCTGTCCAGATAGACGCGCACGCTAAAACCGCTCGTCGCGATCCAGCAACTCGATCGACGTCGTCCCACCGAGGTCGAGAGGCTCTTCGACCCAACGCACGGGACCACGCGCGGGCAGGAGGATTCCCCGTGCGCGCAGTTCGTCGAGCGATCGAGCACCGCTCGTCAATGCCCTGTCGTCGAGACCGAGGTAGCGGTCGAGCGCGTCGCGAATCAGCTCCTGCTGCGAGCGGCCCGTGCTTGCTGCCCGTTCGCGAAGAGCCTGCTCCGTTGCCGGCCGGAGACGCAGATTCGTGGCCATCTCTCGATGGTACCGACCGTGGTACTACTTCGGTACCCCGAAGTCGGTCAGCACCGCCACGAGCTGCTCGACCGCCCAGTCGAGTTCCGACTTCTCCACCACGATCGGCGGGGCAAGGCGGATGGTCGAGCCGTGGGTGTCTTTGGCCAGCACGCCGCGTTCGGCGAGCGCCTCGCACACCTGACGACCGGTCGCGAGCGCCGGATCGATGTCGATTCCGGCCCAGAGTCCGGCGCCGCGAACCGCGACCACGCCGTGGCCGATCAACTCACGCAGCCGACCGAGGAGGTGCTCGCCCAGAGCGGCAGCGCGACGCTGATAGTCGCCCGACTCAAGCAGGCCGACGACTGCTAACCCCACGGCGGCCGCAAGCGGGTTGCCGCCGAAGGTCGAACCGTGCTGACCGGGCTGCAACACCCCGAGTACGTCGTGGTTGCCGACCACGGCGCTGACCGGCACGATGCCGCCGCCGAGCGCTTTGCCGAGCAGGTAGAGATCGGGGATGACGCCGGCGTTCTCACATTGGAGGGTCGCGCCGGTGCGGCCAAGCCCCGACTGAATCTCGTCGGCGATGAAGAGGATGTTGCGTTCCTTCGTGAGCCGCCGAACCGCCGGGAGGTAGTCCACCGGCGGCACGATGATGCCGGCCTCCCCCTGGATCGGCTCCACCAGCACCGCGACGACGTCACCATCTAGGGCGGCTTCCAGCGCCGCGGCATCCCCATACGGGACCAAGACGAAACCGGGCGTGTACGGACCGAAATCGGCCCGAGCATCCGGGTCGTTGCTGAAGCTGATGATCGTGGTGGTGCGGCCGTGGAAGTTGCCGTCCATCACGACGATCTTCGCGCGGTCGTGTTCGACGCCTTTGACGCGGTAGCCCCAGGCGCGGGCGATCTTGATCGCCGACTCGACGGCCTCGGCTCCGGTATTCATCGGCAGCACCATGTCTTTGCCGCAGAGCTTCGCAAGCGCCTCGACAAACGGGCCGAGCACGTCATTGTGGAAGGCGCGACTCGTCAAGGTGATGCGATCGAGCTGGGCCTTGGCGGCATCCACCAGCACGGGGTGCCCGTGGCCGAAGTTGATCGCCGAGTAAGCGGCTAGGCAGTCGAGGTAGCGCTTGCCGTCGACGTCGGTCACCCAGGCGCCAAAGCCCTCACGCACGACGACCTCAAGCGGATGGTAGTTGTGCGCGCCGTACTCGTCGATCTGCTCGAGATAGCGGGCGGTCTCAGACGACACGGCGGTCTCGCTCATCGCCGCAGTTCCAAGGTGCAGCACTTGACGCCGCCGCCGCCCAGCAGCAGTTCTGACAGGTCGACGCCGTGCGGGGTGAAGCCACGCTCGGTGAGCTGGCGCTCGAAGTCGGTGGCGCGCGAGGCGATGATGACGTTCTTGCCGTCGCTGAACGAGTTCAGGCCGAGCACGG
>JBDUBG010000485.1:0-4340 GCA_040004215.1 Pseudolysinimonas sp.
GTCTCTCGACATTGTGCGACCCACGGGCGCGGGCACGGGCGCGGGCATGGGCGCAGGCGTGCCAGCGCTGGCTGACAACGACGAGCTCGGGCTCGACGAACCCCGCACCGTCACGATCACCGGCACCGGCCCACGCGGGCTCGAGCTCGAAGCGCTCCTGCGAGCAGGCGAATAGCTTCCGCGCGCGGTTAAACTCGACGGGTGCTGCTCGCGATCGATACCTCCGCGGGCACCAGCGTTGCCGTCGTCGATCGCGATCGCGGCATCCTGGCTCAGGCTGACGAAACTGACACACGCCGGCACGCCGAAGTGATCGGCACCCTGATCGAGCGGGTCCTGCACGAGTCGGGGATCGCGCCGGCCTCATTGAGTGGCGTGGTCGCAGGCATGGGCCCCGGCCCGTTCACCGGATTACGGGTCGGCATCGCGGCAGCTCGCGCCTTCGCATTCGGAATCGGCAAGCCGGTCGTGCCGCTGACCTCGCACGACGCCTTCGCCCTCGATCTGTCTGAGCCGCTGCTGGTTGTGACCGACGCTCGACGCCGCGAGGTGGCATGGTCGGCATACGGCGCCGGCGACGAACTCGGGCTGCCGATGCGCATCGCCGGGCCAGAGCTGACCAACCCCGACGAAATCGACACCGCCGTGCCCGGTTACGGCACCTTTCGCCGACTGGATGCTGCGGTGATTCCAGCCGGTGCACTCGGCATGCTCGGCGAGCGCCTGTTCGCCGCTGGTCGTGGGTTCGGTCCGAGCGAGCCGCTCTACCTGCGCGCGCCGGACGTCACGCTCTCGGCCGGTCCGAAGCGGGTGTCGCGATGACCGCCGGCCCGCCGCTGCGCCGTGCCACCCTCGACGACCTCGACGCGATCATGCATCTCGAGACCAGCACGTTCGCGTCCGACGCTTGGTCGCGCGACAGCATGCGCGCCGAGCTCGGCTCACGGCACGGGTACTACCTGGTTGCCGAGCGGGAGTCGCAGCATCCGGATGCCGCGATCGCCGGGTACGCCGGATTGCTCGCGCCGACCGGCTCTGGCCAGGCCGACATCCAGACCATCGCGGTGGCTCCAGAAGCGCGACGTCACGGCCTCGGACGCGCGCTGATGGTTGCCCTGCTCGACGAGGCCCGTACCCGGCAGGCGGCGGAGGTCTTTCTTGAGGTCCGCGCCGACAATCCGAGTGCGCAGGCGCTCTACCTGTTGCTCGGCTTCGATCAGATCGCGGTGCGGCCGCGCTACTACCAGCCCGATGGCGTCGACGCCCACATCATGAGGCTCGGGCTGTGAGCGCGACCGTAGCCCGCGAACCCCTGGTGCTGGGGATCGAGACCAGCTGCGACGAGACCGGTATCGGTATCGTGCGGGGAACCACGCTGCTCGCCAATACCATCGCCAGCTCGATGGACGAGCACGCCCGCTACGGAGGGGTGGTGCCCGAGGTGGCGGCCCGTGCGCACCTGGAGGCGCTACGCCCGACCCTCGAAGCCGCGCTCGCCGAGGCGGGCGTCACTCTCGCTGAGCTTGACGCGATCGCCGTCACCAGCGGTCCGGGACTCGCGGGTGCCCTGATGGTCGGAGTCGGCGCAGCCAAGGCGCTCGCGATCTCGCTCGGCATCCCGCTCTACGCGGTGAACCACCTCGTCGGTCACGTGGGAGCCGATCTGCTGCACCGCCCAGACGAGCCCGAACACGAGCTCGAACTGCCGACCATCGCCTTGTTGGTCTCGGGCGGGCACACCTCGTTGCTGCTGGTGCGCGACCTGGCGAACGACGTCGAGCTACTCGGTGAAACCATCGACGATGCCGCCGGGGAGGCCTTCGACAAGGTCGCGCGGCTGCTGGGCTTGCCGTACCCCGGCGGGCCGCAGATCGATGCGGCAGCGGCGTCCGGCGAACCACGGGCGATCCGATTCCCGCGCGGGCTGACGGCGCCCAAGGATCTCGAGCGGCACCGCGACGACTTCTCGTTCTCGGGATTGAAGACGGCGGTCGCCCGCTGGGTCGAGGCGGCGCGAGATCATGGCGAGAGCGTGTCTGTTCCGGATGTCGCTGCCAGTTTCCGCGAGTCGGTCGCCGACGTGCTCACCGCGAAGGCGATGGCGGCGTGCGAGCGGCTCGGCGTTCCGCGGCTGCTGCTCGGGGGCGGGGTCGTGGCCAACGCGCGCGTGCGGCAGTTGGCGCAGGAACGCGCGGATGCCGCTGGCGTGACCCTGCGCATCCCACCCCTGTCGCTCTGCACCGACAACGGCGCCATGATCGCGGCCCTGGGCGCGCGTCTCGTGAGCGAGGGCCACGCGCCCTCCGGGCTCGACTTCGGCGCAGACTCGACGCTCCCGGTGACGACGATCCAGGCCTGAGTTTCTGGCGACGTTGACATTCGTGAACATCCGTTCAACAATGTAAACGTGAGTTCACCCATCGAAGATCGCAACTCGCGCGCGATCATCCGCGACGAGGCGTTGCGCCTCTTCGCAGATCGTGGGCCGGACGCCACAACGGTCCGCGAGGTAGCCGCAGCAGCGGGAGTTTCGGCCGCCCTGGTGATCCGTCACTACGGCAGTAAGGACGGGCTGCAAGCGGCAGTCGACGACTACGTCGTCGCGACGCTCGAGCGGGTGCTTGGCGAGCTGGCCGATCCGGCATCTGGATCACCCTTCGACCCGGCGGCAGCACCGGGTCTCATCGAGGCGGTCTTGGGTCGCCTGCCTGCCGGTTCGGCACTTCCTCGATATCTCGGGCGGATGCTTCTCGACGGCGGACCGGCCGCCAGTTCCGTCTTCCGACGCCTGCACGAGGTAGCTCGAAGCGTGCTTGACGCACTGGTAGCGCAGGGCCTGGCGTCACCCGGAGCAGACCCGAACGTGCGGGCGGCAGTGCTTCTCACCAACGACCTGGCCGTCTTCATGTTGCGTGAACGGATCACCGAAGTGATCGGCGCCGACCCGTTGAGCCCGGCGGGCATGAGGCGCTGGGCCGGCGAACTCACTCAGATCTACGGCGAAGGGTTGAGGAGCGGTGATGGTCGACGCGGGTGACGGTTCATCGGGGTGGGTGGTGCGCGCCGGGGTGCGCATTCTGAATACGCGCTGGCTGGTGCGCGCGCCGATCGCATTGTTTCGAGTGGGATTGGGATTTCTCTTCGGCGGTCGCCTCCTGCTGCTCGAACACACCGGCCGAACCTCCGGGCTGACTCGCTTTGTCGTTCTCGAGGTGGTCTCACGCCCTGCCCCGCGCAGTTTTGTCGTCGCGTCTGGTTTCGGCGCGCGTGCGCAGTGGTATCGGAACGTGGTGGCGCACCCATCGGTGCGGGTGCGCTGGTCGATCCGGCCTGCTGCTCCCGCGGTCGCGCACCCGCTCGATCGGCGCGAGTCTGCCGCCATGATCGCGGCCTACATCGCGCAGCATCCCCGGGCTTGGGCGAGCCTGAACCCGGTATTCGAGTCCACCCTCGGTGCCCCGGTGGAGGGACCAGACGCCGCCTTGCCGCTGGTCCGGTTTGACGTTGTACCGCGGGGAATGGACGGGCAGCACAAGGTTTGACAGCGTCAAAAGCCGCTGACAGCATGGCGGGATGACCGACTCGACGCCGCCCATCCCTCCACCGCCGCCCGCCCCAGACGCGATGCCGGGGTACGTCGTGCCGCCCGTGCCGAACCCGTACGCCCAGCAGAACGCGTATGCACAGCCGAACCCCTATGCCCAGCCCAACCCTTATGCCCAGCCGAACCCGTACGCCCAGCCGAACGCGTACGCCCCTGGCTATCCGCGACGGACCAATCCGCTCGCAATCGTGGCCTTCGTCCTCTCGTTGGCCGCCGTATTCGTCTGGTTCTTGGGCTCAGTCGGGGCGGTCATCTGCGGTCATATCGCGCTCGCCCAGATCAAGCGGACAGGCGACGGTGGCCATGGACTCGCACTCGCCGGCGTGATCATCGGCTACATCGGGCTCGGGTTGACGATCCTCCTCGTCGCGGTCTATGTCCTCATCATCGTGGCTTCGATCTCAGCTGGGACGTCCTCGAGTTACAGCAGCTAGCGGAGTTCTGCGGGCGCTGTACCCCGAAACACGCCGACACCCCCGTTGACAGCGCCCACTCGGGCTGGGAGCATGAGCACCGCTACACAACCCATCAACTTAAGGAGCAATCGGACTATGACCGATGCAACCCCCACGCCGCCGACGCCCGAGCCCGTAGTGACTCCGGCAGCTCCGGCCTATGCCGCAGCGCCCGTCGCAGCCGGTCCGAAGCAGACGCTGAGCCTCGTCGGATTCATCCTTGGTATCGGCAGCGTTGTCTTCGCCTGGACGTTCTTCATTGGCGTCGGCGCCGGCATCGC
>JBDUBG010000454.1:0-4337 GCA_040004215.1 Pseudolysinimonas sp.
CAAGATGTACGGCATCCCGCACGGCTGGGGCGCCAACGTGCTGATGTACAACCCGTCGGTCGTGAAGACCGCGCCCGACTCGTGGTCGGCGGTCTTCGACAAGAGCTCGCCATACGCTGGCAAGATCACCGCGTACGATTCCCCGATCTACATCGCCGACGCGGCGTTGTACCTGAAGTCGTCTGACCCGTCGCTCGGGATCACCGACCCCTACTCGCTGACCGAGAAGCAGCTGGACGCCGCGGTGGCTCTGCTCAAGGTCCAGAACGCGAACATCGGCGAGTACTGGTCGGACTACACCAAGGCTGTGCAGTCGTTCGAGTCCGGTAACACCGTGTTGGGCACGACCTGGCAGGTCATCGCCAACCTGGTCCAGTCCGATGGCAAGGCGCCGGTGGCGACTGTCGTTCCGAAAGAGGGGGTGACGGGCTGGTCTGACACCTGGATGATCGCCGCCAAGGCGAAGCACCCGAACTGCATGTACCAGTGGATGGACTGGATCACCTCGGCCAAGGTGAACGCCGAGGTCGCCGAGTGGTTCGGCGAGGCTCCCGCTCAAACGAAGTCGTGTGCCGAGACCCAGGACCCGACCTTCTGCGACACGTATCACGCAACTGACGCGGCGTACGCGGCGGACATCCACTACTGGACCACCCCGCAGACCAACTGCGTCGACGGAAGCGGTAAGACCAACTGCACCGCATATTCGGAGTGGACCACCAAGTGGCAGCAGATCAAGGGGTAGCGAAGCGCGGCCCGGTCTCGGCCTTCTTTGCCACTCGGCCGAAGACGAGACTGGGCCTGCTTCTCACTCCGCCGCTCCTGTGGCTCGTGGTCGCGTACCTCGGGTCGATCGTCGTGCTGCTCTTCACGTCGTTCTGGAGCGTCAACAGCTTCACCGGAGCGGTGGTGCCGACCTTCCAACTCGGCAACATCGTCTCGGTATTCACCGAGCCGCTGTACCGGGAAGTGACACTGCGCACCATCGTAGTGGCCCTCTCGGTCACCGTGATTGACGCGGTAATTGCCTTTCCCATGGCTTTCTACATGGCCAAGATCGCGAGCCCCCGCACCCGCGCGTTCTTCCTCGTTGCGGTGACGACCCCGCTCTGGGCCAGCTATCTGGTGAAGGCCTATGCCTGGCGGGTTCTGCTGGAGCCGAACGGTCCCATCGACATTCTGACCGGCGGGCACTCACCGGGCTACGGCCTGCCTGCCACCGTGATCACGTTGTCGTACCTCTGGCTGCCGTACATGATCATCCCGCTGTTCGCCGGTTTCGACCGGGTGCCATCGTCGCTGATCGAAGCCAGCGCGGATCTCGGCGCCTCGACCGCGCGCACGGTGCGGTCGGTCATCCTGCCCCTGGTGTTCCCCGCGATTGCGGCCGGCTCGATCTTCACCTTCTCGCTCAGCCTCGGCGACTACATCGCTGTCACGATCGTGGGCGGCAAGACCCAGCTGCTCGCCAACCTGATCTATGGCCAACTGGTGACCGCGAACAACCAGCCGCTCGCCGCTGCACTGTCGATCGTGCCCCTGATCGCGATCATCATCTACCTGCTCGCCATGCGGCGCACCGGCGCATTGGAGAACATCTGATGGGCACGGTCGTCTGATGGAGTTCTCGCGCACCTTCCGAGTCGTGCTCCGCATCTGCATGTGGATCGGGCTGGCGATTCTCTACATCCCGTTGATCTTGATCGTCGTCAACTCGTTCAACCAGTCGAAGACGTTCTCGTTTCCACCGACCGGGTTCACGCTGCAGTGGTGGATCGCGGCCGCTCACAGCACGGGAGCCCTTAACGCGCTCGGCACCTCGATCATCACCGGGGTGGGGGCGACGGTCGTCGCGCTCCTGCTCGGAACCATGGCCGCCTTCGCCGTGCAGCGCTACCGATTCTTCGGCAGGCAGACGATCAGCTTCCTGGTGGTGCTCCCGATCACCTTCCCGGGCATCGTGACGGGCCTCGCCCTGTTGGCGTCGTTCACCAACGTGCTCGGACCGCTCGGGGTTGGACTGGGGATCGGCACCGTGATCGTCGGTCACGCCACGTTCTGCATCGTCATTGTCTTCAACAACGTCCAGGCCCGCTTACGTCGGCTCGGCACCTCACTCGAGGAGGCCTCGGCCGACCTGGGCGGCACGGGCTGGCAGACCTTCCGTTACGTGACGTTCCCCAGCATCCGCGGCGCTCTGGTGGCCGGAGCCCTGCTTGCCTTCGCGCTCAGCTTCGATGAAATCGTGGTCACCACCTTCACGGCGGGGCCCGAGGTTCAGACGTTGCCGATCTGGATCTTTGGCAACCTGTTTCGTCCGAACCAGGCGCCGGTGGTCAACGTAGTCGCTGCGGTGCTGACGATCGTGGCCATCGTGCCGGTGTGGTTGAGCCAGCGCATCGCGGGCGACTCGGTTACGAGTCGGACCTAAGCAACCGGTAGCAACGCTCGAGGCGGGCGCGCCACCAGTTGTCGCGGTCGTTGCTCGCGCCGTAGTCGTGGAAGACGCGCTCGTTCACCTCGACACGGCGCACCTCGATCGAACCGTCGACGGCCACCAGCGGCTTAACCGCTACGTCGTACTCGAACAGTCCGACGGTCGCCAGCCCACAGTCGAAGTTCAGTTCGGGGATCGCTGCGGCCAGCGCGGCTCCCATCGAGATGCCGACCGAGGTCTCGAGGGCGCTCGAGACGACAACCGGGAGGCCGGCCTCTGCGACAATCTCAAGCGCCCGATGGATGCCGCCCAGCGGCTGCGCCTTGATGACCAGCAGGTCAGCTGCACCCTCGCGCGCGACGGCGAGGGGATCCTCTGCCTTGCGCACGCTCTCGTCTGCGGCGATCGGCAGTTGCCAGTCGTGAAGGCGCGTGCGCAGTTCGACGAGCTCGCCGACGGTGGCGCACGGCTGCTCGAGGTACTCGAGGTCGAAGCCGGCGAGGGCGTGCGCAGCGCGCTCAGCCTCATCGACGTTCCAGCCGCCATTCGCATCTATCCGGATGCGGCCCTCCGGCCCCAGGAACGCACGCGCCGCTCTCACGCGGGCCACGTCATCCGCGAGCACCTGCCCCGGCTCAGCCACCTTGACCTTGACCGTTCGGGTGCCGGCGTAACGCGCCAGCACGCTCTCGACCTGCTCGGCGGGCACTGCCGGAAGGGTGGCGTTAACCGGAATGCGGTCGCGCACCGCCGCGGGAGTCTCGCGCCAGCCGAAGTCGATCGCCGCACGCAGCCAGACGGCCGCCTCGGCATCGTCATATTCGGTGAACGGCGAGAACTCGGTCCAGCCTTGCGTGCCACGCAACAGCATCGCCTCACGCAACTCGATCGAGCGGAAGCGCGTCACGAGCGGAAGCGCGACCAGGTGCGCATCGGCGAGAAGGTCGTCGAACGGGGGCAGATCATCCAGCGGCCGCATGGTTCACAGTCTGCACCCACCCCACCGCGACGGGTGCCGCGTGGGTAGGCTGAGCCCAGGCGACGGTCTCCCGGCGCGAAGGGAATCTCGATGAGCGTTCCACCCCCGCCCCGGCAGGGAACAAATCGGCCAGCTGGTATCGGCGCCACCTACGCGCTGAATCCCACGCCGCAGGGCAGGCGAGCCGGGTACATCCCCGTGCAGGCGGCAGGTCGCACCGAGGTGATCACGCAGGCGCCAACGCTCGGACAGTTCTGGCGCAGCGACATCCAGCACACCACGGGTACCAAGCGTGCGCGCTGGGCCGGTCTGGCCGCCTTCTGGTTGGGTCTGGCGTCGATCGCCTTCCTGTTCATCGGCGCCGCGATCAGCGAGCCGGTGGTGCGTGACATCGCGCTGCCGCTCAGCGTGGTTGCCGGCTTGTTCGCCTTGATCGCGATCATCGCGGGAGTTGGCCGCGCGCTCGGCTGGTTCGGACTGATCTTCGCGCTGATCGGCAACATCTTCGTGATCAACTGGCTGGTCGCTACGTTCGCTTAGCCGCATTCAGCCAGCCGCATTCAGCTAGCCGCATACGGCTAGCTGCGAGGCCCGCGCCGTAGGCTGGATGCCGTGGACGAGCCGACCGTTTCTGCTGCTGCGGAGCAGCCCGTCGTGATCGACGGTCTCGAGCCGGGCATGACAATCGTGCGCCGCGTGCGCGGTCCACGTCGCTGGCCGGGCGTTCTTTCGGGTGTGCTCGCGCTGTTGATGCTCGCGGCGACGGCCATCGGCATCCAGTTGGCTGCCCACAACCAGCTGATCTTCTCGAGCTATGCGGCATATGCCTCGATCGGGCTCAGCGTGGCGGCCCTGGTGTTTGGCCTGATCGCGATCATCAGGCGCTGGGGGCGCGGCGCCGGGATTGCCGGCGCGATCGTC
>JBDUBG010000297.1:0-4324 GCA_040004215.1 Pseudolysinimonas sp.
TGCCCCTGCGCTGCTCTGTGCGCCGCTGTGGGGACTGTTCGCGCGTCGCACGGGCAAGGAGCGCGCCTTCGGCTTCGCGTCGGTGCTGTACGGCCTGGCGGCGCTCTCGCTGATCCTGCTCGAGTGGGTGCCGGGGCCGTGGGTGTACGTCTCGGTGGGCGTCGCAGGAGCGGCATATGCCGGGATGCAGACACTCCCGCTCGCAATGCTGCCCGACGTGATCTCGCACGACGCCCGCACGAGCGGGGCCGGATCTGCCGGCACCTTCGGCGGAGTATGGACCGCAGGCGAGACCGCAGGAATCGCCCTCGGCACCACCGTGCTGACGATCGTGCTGGCGCTCACCGGGTACCAGGCGTCCATTGCAGGACAGACCGTGACCCAAACCGGCGCGGCTGTTACCGGGATCGTGGTTAGCTTCAGCATTGTTCCCGCGGTGATCATCGCCCTCAGCCTGTTGGTGCTGGTGAGGTATCCACTTCGGCGTGCCGACATTGAGGAGCACCTCGCATGACGGCCTTCTCGGGCGATCCGGCGGCGATCCTCGCTCGGCTGGACGAGCTGCGCGCCCACGACGCGCCCACCCACGGCGGCCACGTGCTGAGCTACGTCTACGACTCGGGGCTGGCAGAGCTCGACCAGTTGGCTGGTCGCGCCGTCGCCGCGATGCAGCCGGTGAATGGGCTTGACCCGACGACCTTCGGGTCGGTCGCCGTGCTCGAGCGGGAGCTGCTCGGTTTCGTCCGTGACGTGCTGCACGGCGATTCAGATGTCGTCGGTACGGTCACGAGCGGCGGCACCGAGAGCTGCGTCCTCGCGGTCAAGACGGCGCGTGATGTCTGGGCTACTGGCGAGTGGGCGCGCGCGCATCCTGGCACGCTGCCGCGTCTGGTGGCGCCGAGCACGGTGCACGCGGCGTTCCACAAGGCGACGCACTATCTGGGGCTCACGCTCGACCTGGTGCCGGTGGATGCCGACGGTCGCGTGTCGGTGGAGGACCTGGAATCCCGGCTGGCAGATGACGTGGCCCTGGTGGTTGTTTCGGCGCCGTCGTATCCCTTTGCGACGCTCGATCCGATCGAAGCGGTGGCCTCGCTCTGTGTTGCCCGCGGCCTGGCGTTGCACGTCGACGCCTGCGTCGGCGGCCTGGTGCTGCCGTTCTGGCCGGCGGACCGGGCAACCGGCGAGTTGCCGCCCTGGGACTTCGGGGTTGCCGGAGTCACCAGCATGAGCGCCGATCTTCACAAGTTCGGTTACGCGCCTAAGGGAGTTTCGGTCGTGCTGCAACGCGGGCGCGACCGTCAGCGGGCTCAATACTTCGCCACGACGCGGTGGCCGGGTTACCCGATCGTGAATCCGATGATCCTCGGATCGAAGTCGGCTGGACCACTCGCCGCAGCGTGGGCGATCGTGCAGGCGCTCGGGGTCGACGGATTCCGCGAGCTCGCGGCATCCATGGCACGCTCCACCGCTGCGGTGGTCGCGGAGATCGGGCGGATCGAGGGGTTGCGAGTCGTCGGCATCCCGACCGGGCCGCTGCTCGCCGTGGCCACCGATGAGTCGGTGTCGGCCGAGCGGCGCGTCGACCCGCACCACTGGGCGGATGCCGCCCGCAGTCTGGGCTGGGTGTTGCAGCTGCAGCCGGCCTTGGCGCAGGAAGGCGCCGTCGCGCTGCCCCCGACAACGCACCTGACCATCACCCCGGTGACCGAGCGCACATTGCCCGACTTGTTGCCGGCGTTGGCGGCCGCAGCCGACTCGGTGCGAGGCGAACCCCACGTCGATGCTGCGCCGTTGCTGGCAGTTCTGCCACTGGCCGATATCGCGGCACATGGCCTCGACTCCGACACCGCCTGGGCGCTTCTGCAGGGCTTCGGGATCGGCTCTGGCGACTCATCGGGCGAAGGGGCTCTGCCGAGCAGCATGGCGCCCCTTCTGGCGCTCATCGAGATGCTCCCGGCACCGATCGCCGAGCGTCTGCTGATCGAGTTACTGGCGCGCTTGGTCGAGCCGCGCCGGTAAGTTCCTCCCACCGACGCACTGCTCGCGGCGTGACCAGTCGCCTTCGCAAACCCTCACATTCGTGCGAGATCGTCGGAAAGACGGGGTATCCGGTCGGTTTCGCACGAATCGACGCACTGCGCGAGGTGCGGGCTGGCCCGACGTGCCAGCTGGTCGAGCGGCGACCTGGGCGCTACCGTCGCGTTCCCACCCCGTGCGTTGAGCGCGAGTCTCGATACGCCACCTCGCGGCTACTCGATCACCCAGTAGCGCTCACCGACCCGCATAGATCCTCTCAGGATCCCGCGGGTCGATCCAGATCGGGATCTCGCGGCCCGGCCGCCAACGGCGCGCCGTCGCCGGACCGAATACGTGCTCGTAGACGATGATCCGAGGCGAATTCGGCTCGAGCGGATCGTCGATCTCGAGTTCGACCACAATGATCTGCGCGCCGTTGAAGCGACGATCGCTGGTCTCGCGCGCGAGCACGATCGCGCGGGCCTCCCGGCCGTGCTCGACCAGTTCGACTGCCTCTTCGACGCGGGCGAGATACGCGCGCTTCTCTTCGGGCGATCCGACGCCCTCCCGGCTGGGGCGCGGAGCGTCATACACGTGCTCCCCCTCCATGCCCACGAGACTACTGCGAGGTGGTGAACGGCAGGGGCCGCCGTGACAGCCCGCGTTCGCGTGTCGCAATCGCGTCGGCGAGGGTCTGGATGGCGCGTGCCGCCGGGTCGTCGACATCTGACAGCACGATCGGCTCACCCGCGTCGCCGCCTTCGCGCAGGGCGACGCTCAACGGGATCCGCGCCAGCACGGGCACGCCAAGTCGCGCCGCGAGTTCGTCCCCTCCGCCGCTGCCGAAGAGCTCGATCACCGTCCCGTCAGACTGCGCCAGCCCGGCCATGTTCTCGACCACGCCGATCACGGTCTGCCCGGTCTGCCGCGCGACGATTCCGCTGCGTTCGGCCACCTCGGCCGCCGCCGGTTGGGGCGTCGTGACCACGATGACCTCTGCGTGCGGCAGCAACTGCCCCAGAGAGATCGCGATGTCGCCAGTTCCCGGCGGCAGGTCGACGAGCAGCAGGTCGAGGTCGCCGAACCAGACGTCGGTCAAGAACTGCTGAATCGTGCGGTGCAGCAGCGGTCCACGCCAGCTCACTGCCTGATTCGTCGCATGTCCTGAGCCTGTCGAAGGGACGAACATGCCGATCGAGATCACCTTCACACCGTGCGCGATCGGCGGGAGGATCATGTCGCCCACCTGGGTCGGCTTCACCCCCGCGATGCCGAGGATGCCAGGGATCGAGAATCCGAACACGTCAGCGTCGACCAGCCCGACGCGCAGCCCGCGTGCGGCGAGGGCGACCGCGAGATTCGCCGTCAGGGTGGACTTGCCGACTCCGCCTTTTCCGCTCGATATCGCGAAGATCTTCGTCAGGGAGTCGGGGCCGAACTGCTGTTTCTTCGTGCCACGCAGCCGCGTCGTGAGCGCTTCTCGCTCGGCGACGGTCATGACTCCGATGTCGAGGTCGACCCGCTTGACACCCTCGACACCAGCCGCGGCCGCGCGCACGTCGGCCTCGATGCGGGCGGCGGCTGGACATCCCACGATCGTCAACTTCAACTCGATCGAGGCGACCCCGTCGGCGACCGTGGCGGCGCGCACCATGTCGAGCTCGGTGATCGGGCGGCGGATCTCGGGATCTTGCACCCGGGCAAGCGCAGCGAGCAGCGCCTCTGAGCTCATTTCGACGATTTCGACGCGGGCTTGCTTGTCGTTTTGGCCGAGGAGTCCAGTTCTTCGAGTAGAGCCCGCAACTCAGCGCGAATGAAGTCCTTGCTCGCGACATCTTTCATCGCGAGCCGCAGCGCGACCACCTCACGCGCGAGGTACTCGGTGTCGGCCAGGTTGCGCTCGGCGCGCTGCCGATCCTGCTCGATCTGCACCCGGTCGCGGTCGTCTTGACGGTTCTGGGCGAGCAGGATGAGTGGCGCCGCATAGGAGGCCTGCAGCGACAGGATCAGCGTCAGTAGCGTGAAGTTTTGGAGCCGAGGGTCGAACTGAAAGGCAGCGGGGACGATCGAGTTGTACACCAGCCAGACGATGACGATCGCGGTCAAGATGAAGAGGAAGGTGGTTGTCCCCATCGCCCGGGCGAAGGATTCCGAGAACCGCCCGAATCGATCACTGCCGTTCGAGCGGCCGCCGCCGAGGCGCGAGGCGAAGTTGCTGCGCAGACCTTTGGGATTGTCGAGACGGAGGTCGCGGCGGGAGCTAGTTACGCGCGGTGCCATGCGGTGTCCTCCTTCTGACGGGAAT
>JBDUBG010000381.1:0-4305 GCA_040004215.1 Pseudolysinimonas sp.
ATTGACGACGACGGCCGCGGCATCCCGTCCGGCTCCCGCCGCGCAAGCGGCACAGCCAATCTCGAGGAGCGCGCCGCACAACGCGGCGGAGTCCTCACGGTGCTGCCGCGCGAGCACGGCGGCACGCGGCTGCACTGGACCGCGCCTCTTCCCGCACAGGAGGACAGAGCGTGACCGTACGGGTCTTCCTCGTCGATGATCACGAAATCGTGCGACGCGGCATCGCAGACATCATCGATGCCGAACGAGACCTCGAGGTTGTGGGTGAGGCCTCAACGGTGCGCCAGACGCTCGGACGGGTTGCCGCGACCCTGCCCGACGTGGTGGTGCTCGACGTGAGGCTGCCGGACGGCAACGGGATTGACCTGTGCCGCAGCATCCTGTCTGCGCACGCGGGGATTCGGTGCATCATGCTCACCGCATACGACGACGACCAGGCCAGCTACGCTGCGGTCCTCGCGGGCGCGAGTGGCTACGTGCTGAAGGACATCCGCGGGCAGAAGCTGATCGAAGGCATCCGCGCGGTGGCGGCGGGCCGCTCCCTGCTGACGCGCACCGTCAGCAACAAGGTCGTCGAGGCGCTGAGCGCTGCGGGGACCGCGGCCGATCGTGATGAGCCCGAACTGACACTGCGCGAGCGACAGGTGCTGCAACTCATCGCCGACGGCCTGACCAACCGACAGATCGGCGAACGTCTCGACCTCGCCGAAAAGACCGTGAAGAACTACGTCTCGGGGCTGCTCGCCAAGCTCGGCATGGAACGCAGGACCCAGGCCGCCGTCTACGGGGCTCGGCTCGAGCCCTGACTCGATCGCTAGCGCGTGCCGGCTACCAGGTCGAGTCGCCGCGGATCACCACGTCAGAGCCGCCATCGATGAAGACAACCTGCCCACACAGGTGGGCGTTCTCTTCGCTGGTGAGCCAGGCGAGCAGGTAGCCGACGTCGCGCGGCTGGAAGATCCCGTTGAGAGGCATCGGCACCATGCTGAGCAACGCGTCGCGCGCTTCCTGCGAACCGGTCATGCCAGCGGTCATCGGCGTCTCGACGACTCCCGGTGCGATCGCGTTCAGCGGGATGCCGGCCCCAGCCCAGGCTGCTGTCGCGGCGTTGTTGCGAATCCACCGCGCGAGTGCGCGTTTGGTCGTGCCGTAGATCAGGTTCGCCAGATCACCGCCCGCCGCCTCAAGTTCCGACCCGCGGGCCAGCGCTGCGGCCTCGTCGCCCGTCAGCAGGGCATCAAGCAGCACATCGTCCGGAGGAAACAGCGAGGCCATCGATGCTGTGGCGACGGCGCGCGGAGCGCTCGATCCGATCAGGAGCGGCCTGAGACCGGTCAGGGTTGCGATCGTTCCGAAGTAGTTCACGGCGATGATCGCGGCCGTGGGGGTCGCCAGTCCGGCGTTGGCAATGATCGCGTCGATCGCGCCCCCCGAATGCTCGGCAACCTGCGCGACTAGGGCAGAGCGCCCCTCAGCTGTCGACAGGTCTGCCGTGATGTCCGAGCCGTGAATGTCGACGCCGATCACGCGATGTCCGCGCTCGATCAGCAGCTCGGAGGTCGCCTTTCCGATCCCGCTTGCCGCTCCGGTAATGACGTACGTGCGGGCCATGATTCACGCTCCATTCGGGCCGAGCAGGATGCTCCGCACCTTCAGGATGCTGCGTCCGGGCGCCGAGCACGAAGGCCGAAAGTCCCCTAGCTCTCCACACGGAGTTGCCCGCGTCAGGCAGGAATTGAAGGAGTCGCCGGAGACGCCATGGCATACAGCCACGGCTCGACTCCGTGAATCCGGTCCAGGCTCTCGACGTGCCACCCGCCGCTCTCGAGCATCTGCCGCAAGTTCTGCTCGCGCCAGAAAGTGAAGTGACGCGGATGGCCCAACTTGCCGTCGCTCCATGCCTCGTTATCGCCCTCCTTCACGCTGAAGGCGAGAACGCCTCCTGCGCGCAGCGCACCGCGAATCTTGGCGAGCACCCCGACCAACTCCGCCCGCGAGAAATGGAGGAAGACCGCGTTGGCGAAGACGCCGTCGTACGGGCCGCCGAGCTCGTCGTCGATCGCGTTGAGCCGCCGGGCCGTGAACCCGTCAGCGGAGAGCTGAGCCAGAAACGACTGCGCGGCATCGGTGCGGTCGACCACGAGTCCGAGCGACTCAAGCACGACCGCATCACGGCCGGGACCACTCCCGAGCTCAAGAAGGTGCCCACCCTCGCCGATGCGGGCCGCCATCGTCGTGAAAAATTCCAACTCAGCGGGCCGTGGCCGATGTGACGTGACCGCCGTATATCGATCAGCGGCCTGCTCATAGCTGGCCAGCGTCACGTCGTTGTCGCTGGGCTGTTCGCCCGCACTCACGAGCACATCGGGTCGCTCGCCGGCACGGTCCCCTTGATCAGATACGCGTCGACGGTCGAGTCGATGCAGCTGTCGCCCTGCGCGTAGACCGTGTGGCCTTCGCCAACGTGGGTGACGAGCACCCCGCTCGACAGCTGCTTCGACAGCGAGACGCCGCCGGCGTAGGGAGTGGCGGGGTCGTTCGTGGTCGCGACGACCATGATCGGCGGCGCACCCTTCGCGTCGAACTTCGTCGGCAGCTTGGCGACCGGCTCTGGCCAGTTCGAGCACGCCGTGTCGAGCACGGCGTAGTCGTCATAGGCGAAGTACTTGCCGAGGATCGGGGCCGTCTTGTCGATCTTGGCGAGGCCCTCGAGCGGCGTCACGCCATCCGTGCCGATGTCGCTCTCGGCGCAGGTGACAGCGGCGTAGACGTCGGTCTCGTTGGCGTACGTACCGTCAGTGCTGCGATCGTTGTAGCCGTCGGCGTTGGCGAACGTCGAGTCTGCGTCGTTCTTCGCCAGGTCGGTGAACATCGTGGTCAGGTCGGGCCAGCTGGCTTTCGAGTAGAGCGTGTACGAGATGCCGGTGCCGACGGTCGCGGAGTCCAGCTTGCGTCCGTCGGTCGCCACCAGGTGCCGCGCGTCGATGCCGTCGAGAACCGCCCGCACCTGCATGAGGCCATCCTGTACCGAACCGGTGAACGGGCATCCCTTCTGGCTCTGACAATCGGCCATATAGGACTTCAGCGCGCTGTCGAAGCCAGCCATCTGGGTGGCCAGCGCGTCCAGCTGCCCGACCAGCGGGTCGATGGGCCCGTCAAGCACCATGCGTCCCACCTTCTTCGGGAACAGCTCTGCGTACATCGTGCCGAGATAGGTGCCGTATGAGTAGCCCAGATAGTGCATCTTCTTGTCGCCGAGCACGGCACGAAGCACGTCCATGTCACGGGCGTTGCTCTCGGCGTCGATGTGGCCGAGCAGCGGGCCGGTGTTCTTCAGGCAGGCCGCCGACCAGTTCTTCTCGACCACCGTCAGCTCGTCGATCCAGCCCTGCGTGCCGTAGGGGCTGGCGTAGGTGCCGTAGAGCAACTTGTCTTCTTGCTTGGGGTCGGTGTAACAGGTGATCGCCGGCTCTGAGCGGCCGACTCCGCGCGGGTCGAAGCCGATGATGTCGTACTTCTTCAGGACGGCAGGCGTCACGATGTAGTTCACGTACTGATGAACAAAGTCGTAGCCGGATCCACCCGGGCCGCCCGGGTTGATGAGCAGCGACCCGAGCTTGCCGGAACCAGCCGAGTGCCGTGCGACGGCAATCTTGATGGTTGCCCCCGTCGGGTCAGCCCAACTCAAGGGCACCTTCAGGTAGGTCGAGTCGATGCCGCCGCCGAGCTTCTTCCAGGTCAGGCTCTGCTCGTAGAACGGTTTCAGATTGGATGCCACTGCCTCATCGGTGTGGGTCGTCACCGTGGTGCTGCTGCCCGTTGGGCGCGGGATCAGTTGGCAGCCCGAGAGCAACAGGACGGCAGCCGCGATGGTGGCGATCAGAGCAAAGGGGCGTGCACGCATGCCGCGAGCCTATGTGACCGCTACCGCGCTGCCACCTTGAGAGCGCAGCCTCTACAGCCCCGCGATGATCTCGCGCATCAAGTCGGCGGCCTCGCTCGGCGTCTTGCCAACCTTGACTCCTGCTGCCTCGAGGGCTTCCTTCTTGCCCTGCGCGGTGCCAGCGCCAGCCGACACAATCGCGCCTGCGTGGCCCATCGTCTTGCCCTCGGGGGCGGTGAAGCCGGCGACATAGCCGACGACCGGCTTGGTGACGTGTGCCTTGATGAAGTCGGCGGCGCGCTCTTCGGCATCTCCGCCGATTTCACCGATCATGACGATCGCCTTGGTGTCGGGGTCGGCTTCGAAGGCGGCGAGCGCGTCGATGTGCGTGGTGCCGATGATCGGGTCTCCCCCGATGCCGA
>JBDUBG010000261.1:0-4301 GCA_040004215.1 Pseudolysinimonas sp.
TGGCATCGTGGTGCAAACGATTGCGGTCGTAGGGGTATTTTTTGATGATTCCTCCGCCCTCGTCGACCGAACAGCCGTGCACCCCCGTTAGGAGCAATGATGCAACTACACGTCCCCACCGGTAGCCGACGCCCGTCGCGGCTGCTTTTCGTCGCGGCGGCCATCGCCGCCGCCGCGCTCGCGCTCAGCGGCTGCGCCGCTGGATCCACCGCCACCACATCCACCTCGCCGCTCAAGATCGGTATCTCGTTGTCGCTCACCGGCGACTTCTCCGACTCCGGCAAGGCCGCGCAGCGCGGCTACGAACTCTGGGCCAGCGTCATCAACAAGTCAGGCGGAGTCCTTGGCCGTCAGGTCAAGCTCTCGATCGTCGATGACGCCTCGAGCCCAGATCAGGTCGTGACGAACTACACCAACCTCATTACACAGTCGAAAGTCGACATCGTCTTCGGGCCGTTCTCTAGCCTGTTGACGGTGCCAGCATCACGCGTCGTGAACCGCTACGGGTACTCGTTCATCGAGCCGGCCGGCGGCGGCCCATCGGTCTTCGAGCAGAAGCTGGGCAACCTGTTCTTCGTGCAGCCTGCCCCCACCACAGAGGGCGGCAACGTCTTCGCCGACTACATCCTCTCGTTGCCAGCCAACGAACGGCCCAAGACGGCTGGGTACGCCAAGCTCGACGACCCCTTCGCCGCGCCGATCGCCGAAAACATCCAGAAGCGCTTCGAAGCGGCCGGGATCAAGACCGTATACGACCAGACCTATCCGGCCGAGACCGCAGACATGACCCCGATCATCTCGGGAATGGTGGCAGCGGATCCCGACGTCGTCGTCGGGGGTAGCCAAGAGGCTGACGCATTTGCTCAGATGAAGGCGATGATTCAGCTCAAGTTCAACCCGAAGTGGCTCTTCGAGTCGAATGGCGCGAACTCCCCGGCCGACTTCCCGGCCGCCGTCGGCAAGGCCAACACCGAGGGTGTCTTCTCAAGCGCCGACTGGTACGCCGACTCCACCGTCGACGGCAGCGCGAAATTCATCTCCGACTACACGGCAAAGTACGGCGGGACGGCCGAAACCATCGATCCCACCACTGCTGAGGCATACTCGGCGGGGATGCTCCTCGAGGAGGTCGCGAAGAAGACCGGCAAAGTCGACAACGCGACGATCATCAAGACCCTGCACACCGGCACGTGGCCGACCCTGGTCGGCAATCTCAGCTGGGACAAGTACGGGGCTCCGCAGGGGGCGTACCTGCTGATCCAGTGGATCAACGGAAAGCTCACGACGGTATTCCCTGCAGCCACGGCTGCCGCGTCGCCGGTTGCTCCCAAGCCCAACTGGGCTGGCTAGGTCGGAGCGGGGTATGCACGCACTTATTCAGGCAATCATTCTCGGTGTGCTGACCGGCGGGGTGTATGCCCTCATGGCCAGTGGTCAGACGCTCATCTTCGGGATCATGAAGGTGGTGAACCTGGCGCAGGGAGCCCTCGTGGTGCTCGGTGCCTATCTGACGTACACGTTGTTCACACAACTGGGAATCGATCCGTTCCTCTCGGTGCTGATCACTACCCCGCTCCTGTTTTTGGTGGGCGTCGCTGTGCAGTGGGCTTTCCTCAGGCCCCTGCACGGCGACGACCTCGCCGAACTGTCGCTGCTCGTGACCTTTGCGATCGCGCTCGGCATCGAGGGTGTCCTGTCGTTCAGCTACGGCGCAACTCTCACCAACATCCAACCGAGCTACGCCAACACGAGTTGGACAATCCTGGGCTACCAGGTGAGCCTGGTGCGCTTCGTGGCTTTCGTGCTCTCGCTCGTGATGCTCGGCGCGCTCTATCTCATCCTTCAGCGCACCAAGTTCGGCCGGTCGGTGCGCGCCACGGTGCAAAACCCGATGTCTGCACAACTGCTCGGCGTCAATGCCCAGCGGGTGTCGGCGATCGGGTTCGGACTGGGCACTGCCACGGCAGCGGCCGCCGGCTCGGTGTTCGG
This sequence comes from Pseudolysinimonas sp., assembly GCA_040004215.1. Taxonomy (GTDB): domain Bacteria; phylum Actinomycetota; class Actinomycetes; order Actinomycetales; family Microbacteriaceae; genus Lysinimonas. The sequence continues at coordinate 1,990 of JBDUBG010000261.1, forward strand.
AATGTTGAACTCGTTCAATCCCGGCAGCCACTATGACCTGATCAGCCGTCTGCTGACCATCGTCGTCCTGGGCGGACTTGGAAGTATTGGCGGATCGGTTGTCGCCGCGCTGGTCATGGGCGTGGCGTCGTCAGTCGTGTCGGCTCTCGCCTCACCGATCTGGTCTGACTTCACCTTTTTCATCGTGCTGCTCCTGGTGTTGCTGATCCGGCCCCGCGGTCTCTTCGGGGCACGTCTGCGGGGTGCATTGTGATCCGCGGATTAAGCCGGATCGGCTTGCTGCGCACCGGAATCTTCTTCGCGGTGCTGATCATCCTTCCGCTGGTAGGAGCACCGGGCTTTCTGCTGAACACCCTGATTTTCACGGTGATGTACGCCGCTCTGGCAAGTTCCTGGAACCTTGTCGGCGGCTATGCCGGTTATCCATCGCTGGGCCACGTCGCATTCTTCGGGATCGGCGCATATGCGGTGGGCATCGCCTTCTCGAAGGATGTCTACGGCGGTTTCGTGCCCTTCTTCGTGTTGCCCCTCGTCGGGATCGCGGTCGGTCTTCTCGCCGTCCCAATCGGCTGGCTGTCGATGCGCACCCGTTCCGACGTCTTCGCGATCGTCACGATTACCCTGCTGTTCATCGCCCAGACCCTCGCCTTCAACCTCAAGGGGCTGACCGGAGGCGCACAGGGGACCAGCGTTGCTCCTCCGCCCTTCCCGGTGGATACCTTCGACTGGCCGTTCTACTTCGCGATGGTCATCATGCTGGCAATCGCGATGGCCATCTCGCTGTACTTTCGGCGATCGAAGATCGGTCTCTCGCTTGCGACCGTTCGAGCCGACGAGGATAAGGCGCACGGAGTCGGAGTCCGCGTCACCGCCGTGAAGCTGATCGCCTTCGGCGTCAGTGCCGGTCTTGTCGCCATGGTCGGCGGGGTCTGGGCTTACTACGTCGGATTCATCTATCCGCAGTTCGCCGTCGATCCGTTGATCACGATCGGGATGGTGTTGATGGCCTTCCTCGGCGGCCGGGGCACGATCTGGGGTCCGGTGTTGGGCGCTTTCATCCTGGTGCCAGCGCAGGAGTTCTTCGCGCAAGCGCTGGGTGCCAGCCAGCTCTACCTCTTCGCGTATGCCGCGGTTTTCCTGGTGATTATTCTGTTCCTGCCCCGCGGCATCCTGCCGTCGATCTCACAGCGACTGAACCGACGGAAGGCGGCCAACGTCGCTGAAAGTGAAGCGACCGAGGCGGCAACTGCCGCCGCATCACCGCCCGAAGCAAAGGTGAAACGATGACAGAGTCCTTGCTGGTTGTGGACCAGCTGACCAAGCGGTTCGGCGGGGTCACTGCGGTCGACGCCTGTTCCTTCGAGGTGCAGGCGGGTACCATCACCGCCTTGATCGGCCCGAACGGTTCTGGCAAGACGACCGCGTTCAACATGATCACGGGCTACCTGAAGCCCGACAGCGGCAGCATCCGATTCCGCGGCCACACGATTGCGCGGCCTCGTCCAGCCGAGCTGTACCGGCGCGGACTGTCCCGAACCTTCCAGCAGGCCCGAATTTTCCCCGAACTCAGCGTCGAGGAGAACCTCGTCGTAGCCGCCGGCTACTCGTGGCGACAACTCTTCGGGCGGCGAGTCTCGGCTTCGGATCGCGAACGCGCCGCGAACACGCTCGCAGAGTTTCGGCTCGATGCGCTCGCGAGCCTGCCAGCCAGCGACCTCTCGTATGGGCAACGCAAGCTTCTGGAATTCGCCGCAGTGCTGATGAGCGACCCGGTGCTGGTGCTCCTCGACGAACCGACGGCAGGCGTCAACCCGGTGATGATCGACACCATGGAGCAACACATCCGGAGTCGTCACGCCGCAGGGGTGACCTTCCTGATCGTTGAGCACGACATGCAATTGGTCATGCGGCTGTGTGATCCGGTGATCGTGCTCGACCGGGGAGCGCCGATTGCGTTCGGTAACCCCGAGCAGGTGCAGAGCGACCCGCTAGTTCTGGAGGCCTACCTTGGCGCATGACACGTCGTCGTCCGAAGTTCTGCTCGAACTCACCGGCGTCACAGCTGGATATGGAGCTGGCCTGATCCTGAAGGGCGTCGACCTCAGCGCGCGCCGTGGCGAGATCATCTGCCTGATCGGGCCGAACGGCGCCGGAAAGTCAACCGTGCTCAAGACCATCAGCGGACTGCTACAACACCGGGACGGCGCCTTGATCTTCGGCGGCGAAGACATCGGGCGCCTCAGCTCGAGGCAGCGCCTCGACCGCGGCATCGTGCACGTTCCGCAAGACCGCAGCCTCTTTCCCGGCATGTC
>JBDUBG010000332.1:0-4267 GCA_040004215.1 Pseudolysinimonas sp.
CCCGGCGTCATCCATCGTGTCGGCGGTTAAGTCTGCTGCCGTGCTCACCGCAGACAGCGAGCACGTTGCGCAGAAGCCGGTGCCGAAGCCGATTGTCGTGCCGCCCACTGCGGCCGGTCGTGCCAACGCGGGAGCCACTCGCCGTCAGTCGCTCGCGGCTGCCGGGCAGTCGTGCCCTGGTCAGGGCGCAGGGGGCGGAAGCGCGCCGGGCATCTCGGACTCGCTGGGCGACGGCATGATCACCGGCACGACGACCGGTGACATCCAGGCGTTCTCGTCAACGATGAACGCGATCCGCGCCCAGAACTGCCTCGACGCGATCCCGGCCGGCAACTTCCGCTACGACTCCTGCATGGAGCAGCGTCTGTTCTGGATGGCGGAAGACCCGAGCACGGACCCGAACAGCGCATGGGGCCACATGGGATCCGTGCGCAGTGACGGCGTGCCGTCACGCGGCTGTGACGGCAACTTGGCCGGCGGCTCTGGCAACTCTGGGGCAACCGTCGCGAGCAAGTGGTGGGCATCGATCGACCACCGGCTTTCGCTCTATCGTCCCAGCTACGCCGGCAGCACAGCTGGCGTCTGCATCTACTTCGCCATGAGCCACGGTGGCGTCCCGAACGAGCCCTCGAGCTTCACCCGCGCCGCAGCGCGCTGGGGTGGCTGCTAGAGCGGCATCACCGACCCCGACGGGGCGCGCGGTTCTCAGCCCGCGCGTCTCGTCGGCTAACTTGGACAGCATGACTGACCGACTTCGCTGGGGGATCCTCGGCACCGGCGGGATCTCCGCCTTGATGACCTCTGACCTCCTGCTCACCGGCCACACGGTGACCGCGGTGGGCTCGCGCACCCAACAGGCGGCGGATTCCTTCGCGGCGAGCCACGGCATCGCGACCGCCCACCCGAGCTACGAGGCCTTGGTTGCCGACCCGCAGGTCGACGCGATCTACGTGGGCACGCCGCATCCGTTCCACGCGGCGAATGCGACTCTCGCTCTTGAGGCGGGCAAGCACGTGCTGGTCGAGAAGCCGTTCACGATCAACGCAGCAGAGGCGCAAGCGGTGGTCGATCTCGCCGCCTCGAAGAAGCTCGTGGTGCTCGAGGCGATGTGGACCAGGTGGCTGCCGCACATGGTCCGAATCCGCGAGCTACTGGCTGCCGGGGCGCTGGGTGAGCTGCGGTCGCTCATCGTTGACCACGACCAGAAGATCACGACCAACGTCGAGCACCGTATCCAGAACCCGGACCTGGGCGGAGGCGCCCTGCTCGACCTCGGAATCTACCCGGTTTCGTTCGCCTGGGATGTGTTTGGCGAGCCATCGTCTGTGTATGCGCTGTCGAGCCCGACTCCCGTGACCGGTGTTGATCAGAACGACGCCATCGTGCTCGGCTATCCCAGCGGCACGAAGGCCATCATGAACACGGTGCTCGACGCAGCAGGTCCGAATACGGCGGTGCTGGTGGGCACAGAAGCAAGGATCGAAATCGAGCCGGTCTGGTACAACCCGACCTCGTTCTCGCTGATCGGACCAGACGGAACGGTCATCGAGCGCTTCGAGCAGAAGGTGCCAGGGCGCGGCATGCAGTTTCAGGCCGACGAACTCGAACGCCTGGTCGCGGCGGGCGAGATCGTGAGCTCGGTGCTGCCGCTGTCTGAGACGGTGGCGATCATGGGGACTCTCGACGAGATCCGTCGTCAGATCGGCCTGAAGTACCCGGGCGAGTGAGTCTCGGAGGGGCTCGGCATACGATGGTCTGATGAGCGACGAGCAGCCGACTTCGCGCCGCGCGGCTCGTGAAGCAGCCGCTGCAGCGTCGGCTGCACACACTGCAGAAGCCACCCAAGCCCCGGAGCCGAAGAATCTGTCGCGCAGCCTGACCTCCCTGTTTCGCACGCACCCGCTGGCCTTGCTCTTCGGCGCTCTCGGCGTGGTATTCGTGTTGCTCGGCACCGGTGCGGTGTTCGCGGGAGTTGCGGTGGCGTCCGCCCGGGTTGCGGCAGCCCCCACTACCGCCCCGACGACCGCTCCGCCACGCGCTACCCCGTCTGCGGCGCCAACGGCCAGTCGACTGCGCACCTGCTCGGTTGCCAGCCCGGCTGCCGATCCCCGCCTGATGACGCTGAGCGGCAGCGTGGTGCGGTCAGACAGCGGCGAGGTGTTGTGGGATCACGCCGCGTCGACGCCCGTTTCCACCGCCAGCACTCTGAAGCTGCTGATTGCCTCGGCGGCCGTGGCGGTGCTCACTCCCGACCGCCAGATTGCGACCGATGTCGTCGACGGAACGGTGCCCGGCTCCATTGTGCTCGTCGGCCACGGCGACGCCACGTTGAGCGCGCTGCCTGCTGGTCAGCAGAGCGTTTACGCTGGCGCACCCAAGTTGAGCGACCTCGCGTCGCAGACGGTCACCGCCTATGTGGCGATGCATCCCGGCATTCCGATCACGCAGGTGGTGCTCGACGCGAGCTACTGGAATCCAGCAGACAACTGGGACCCGAGTTGGAGTCGCACCGAGCAGACCCAGGGCTACCAGTCAGAGGTGACCGCCCTGCAGGTCGACGGTGACCGCGCCAATCCGACACGAAGTATCAGCCCGCGCAGCACCGATCCGATTGGCGCGGCAGGCGATGCCTTCGTTGCGGCGCTTAAGGCAGTTCCTGGCGACGTGGTCAGCCATTCGGTGACGACCAGCACGGGCAGCGCGGCGTCGGGGGCCGCGACGCTCGGCGAGGTCAAGTCGCAGCCGGTGCGTACCCTCATCACGCAGATGCTGCTGCCCAGTGACAACACGCTCGGCGAGATGCTCGCCCGCGTCATCTCGAAGGTCTCGGGATTCGACGGCTCCTCGTCGTCGCTGCAGCAGGCGATTCCCGGCGCGCTGAACTCGGCGTTCCAGATCCCCTCGACGGGGCTCAAGATCGTCGACGGATCGGGCGAGAGCGCCAATAACCAGGTGCCGCCCGCCGCGATGACCAGCCTGTTGCGTCTCATCCAGGCCGGTTCGCTCAACCTCGACGTGGTGCGCGCTGGACTCTCGGTAGCTGGTCAGACCGGCAGTTTGGCCAGCAGGTTCACGGGCGCGAATGCCGTTGCGCGAGGCAAGGTGGCCGCGAAGGTCGGCTGGATCGACACCGAGTACAGCCTGGCTGGCACCGTGACGGCTGCCGACGGCACGGTTCTCGAGTTCGCGTTCTTCGCGGTCGGCGCGGGCATCAGAGACAACGCCAAAATTGCGCTTGACACTCTCACGACCGCGGTGTTCACCTGCGGTGACAACCTGTCGAACAACTAAGCCGCACTTGGGAGGGCGCATCATGACCCGGGCGTTATTCATCATCGACGTGCAGAACGACTTCACCGAGGGCGGGGCGCTCGGGGTCGACGGCGGCAACGCTGTGGCCGCCGGTATCACGGAGTATCTGCGCGCGCATCCTGACCGCTACGACGTGGTCATCGCCTCGCGCGACTGGCACGACCCCGACAACGACAACGGCGGGCACTTTGCTCGGGATGCCGCACCCGACTTTGTCGACACCTGGCCGGTGCATTGCGTGGCGGGCACGAGGGGCGCACAGTACGACCCTGCCCTCGACGTCGACCTCATCGACGTGCACATGCTCAAGGGTCAAGGCCGGCCCGCGTACTCGATTTTCGAGGGAACGACAGCTGAGGGCCTCGAGCTGCCCGTCGTGCTCGATAAGCTCAGGGTGGATGACGTGGACGTCGTGGGGATCGCCACCGACTACTGCGTCCGGGCATCCGCACTCGACGCAATCGCCTCCGGGCGGCATGTGCGCGTGATCGACGACCTGATCGCCGGCGTCGCGCCCGAGTCGAGCGAGGCGGCCCTGCGTGAGGTCGCGCAAGCCGGAGGCGACATCGACGCCTCCACTGGAAAGGATCTCAGAGCATGATCGCCAGACTGCTTCTCGTTGCGTGCTCACTGCTTGCGGTCGCCCTGTTCGTGGGCCTCATCTTGAAGGTGTTCTTCAACGCCTTCTAGCTCGCCTGTCCCCGCCCGGCGAACCCGCTGCGCGAGCCGAGCGTGCCCGCCTCTTCGCTGGCTCCTACCGGTGCGCGTGCGAAATTCAGGACAAATCGAGCATTCCTGGTGATCTTGGCCCGAATCCGCCGGTCTGTCCTGAATTTCGCACAGCGAAGCACATCCGGCGACGCTGCGATACGCCGCTTCGCGGCTCCTCGACCGGCTAGGTGTAGTGCTCAGGGACGTTGTTTGATCTGGCCTAGCTGATGTGGGGAGAACCTCC
>JBDUBG010000119.1:0-4254 GCA_040004215.1 Pseudolysinimonas sp.
CACCACGGCAGGCTACGCGTATTGGCAGTCGAGCCTGACGGTGACGAGCACGGTCACCGCGGCGAACCTGCAGATCGCGACGACCAACCTCACCGGAGCCACCTTCGGCAACGAGTCGATCGCGTCGACCGGTAACAGCCCGCTCGTGTCAACGGGCAGCATCACCGTCCAGAACTCGACTCCCGGCCCGAGCACGAGGCCGGCAAACGTCACTCTCACGATCACGGGCTCGGGAAACCTTGCCAGTCTGGTGACATACAAGATCTGGTCTGCGGGGTCCACCGGTGTCGCCGGATGCACCCCGACCGCGACGATCCCGACGACCGGTGTCACGAACGGGACATGGTCCGGCACGAGCACCCTCACCACGACGTTGGCACCCCAGGCCTTCGCGTACTACTGCGTGCGCAGTTCGATCGCGACTCGTTCGTCGGTGCAGACTGCGGGCGGCACCCTGTCGTTCACGGCGACCGTAGCGGGCGCCATCTCGCTCTACAACTTCTCGGGCTCCGCGTCGGCGACGGCCAATCAGAAAACGCAGTACATCTACCCGACGTACTCGCCCGCAACCACAACGTGGAACTGGATTCGGCCCAACTTCTCGAACGCAAGTTACAAGTACTGCCTGGACGTCTCTGGCAACGCAACCGATCCAGGAACCATTGTCATCTCCTACGGATGCAAAACGACTACCGTCTCGAACCAGCAGTGGAAGTTCACCGCAACCACGACCAGCGGCTTCTTCACCATCACGCCGAGGAACGCGCCGGCGCTTCGCATCGACAACACCAGCTCGTCGAACTCGGGAGTCGGCGTCATCGTCGACACGGCGGGCACGTCTACATCTGCTGACCAGCAGTGGCAGCTGCAGCAAGTCTCGAGCGGTGTCTACGAGTTCGTCAACTCGTATTCCGGAATGTGCATGACCTCACCCGACGGCTCCACCGAGAATCTCGGTCAGATCCAGCAGACGCCGTGCAACGGCAGCCAGTTTCAGCAGTTCTTGATCTCGCCGACCCTCGTGGGGGTCACCTGCAACGTAGTGAACAAGTCCGGAAGCGCGAACGACACCTTCACTTGGTCGTCGACGTCCGTGGGCAGCGGGCCGTACTACGTGGTTGTCACTCACGGCGGTACGTCAACGGAACTGTCCGCCACCGTGGTCGCCGGGACGAGCTTCTCGATTTCGTACCCGACCGTCGCGAGCTACGGCAACGGCACATACAACGTGACGATCGCAGACGGCAACCGCACCGTGATCGCTCAGGGCACGGTCACAGCCGGCGGCTCCATCGGTTCCAGCAGCTGCTCGTACGCGGATTTGACGAGCTGATCGCCATGGCTGCCTCGATGCGTCACCGCCATGTTGCCCGCTTCGCGGCTGTGCTGATGGCGGTCGTGGCGAGCTGCGCCACACTGGTTCTGGCGATGCCGAGCAGCGCTCGCGCCGCAACGCAGGTCGTGCAATTCAGCACGGATGGCATGCACTGGTCTGACAGCTACGCCGGACAACTTTTCACCGACATCCAGCTTGTTCCGCTGACCTCCTTCACTCGAACGTTCTATGTGCGCAATGGCGCCAACCAGCCGGCTCTCCTGCAGATCACGCTCGCGGATGTCACGACCAACAACCTCGACCTGGCCAACGGGCTGAGCATCTCGAGTTCGACTCCGGGCATTCCGGGCACCCCGGTGCCCGTCACGTCCGCCCAGCCGTGCCACACCCTGTCGTCGGGACTACGCCTCGCCTCCGGCGATTCGGTCCGGGTCGACAACACCGCAGCTCTTGGAAACCTCGGCGGCACGGTTGGCCAGGGCGGCGCTGTCTCATTCGTTCTGCGGGTCTCGCTGAGTAGCACGGATGCCGCAGCCCCGCTTCCCAACGCCTGCCCGGGAAATTACGGAACCATCAACACCTTCGATTCCCCGACCTCGACGACCGTCTACCACCGCACCACGCAGGGCTGGACTCCCAGCACCTCAGTGGGCGGGGGAAAGACCACCATCCAGACGACCCCGATCGCTCCTGGGGCGCAGCCGAGCACTCAGCTTGCCGACGCCCTGGTGACGAATACGGCGCGGCTGTATCAGGAGTACGACGTCGCCTTCTGGTTGGCGATGTCGGCGCTGGGAGCGTTCATTCTCTTTCTTGTACGCCGCCGTCGCGCGGAAGACCAGCCAGAGCTCGACAACCACGAACAGATTGGAACCCGACGATGACCACCATCGTGAATCGCCCAGCCACCGACCGCCCCGCGGGCAACACGTCGTCTCCGGCGGGCAAACCCGCCAAGAAGAAGGGCGTATTGCACTACATCGGTGTCGGTGTGAGCTTCGGGCTCCTGGCGTTCGTGCTCTTGCTGGCCGTGATGGTCGTCGCGCTCCCGATGCTGACGAAGTCGACGCCGTACACGGTGCTGACGAGTTCGATGAACCCTACCTATCCGGCAGGCACCTTGGTCGTTGTGAAGCCGACTGACGCCCAACAGATCCACCTCGGCGACGTCATCACGTACCAGCTGAAGTCAAACCAGCCCGAGGTCATCACGCATCGCGTGATCTCAATTGTGCAGCCCGTCGAGGCTGGTGACACCGTGAAGTTCATCACCAAGGGTGACGCCAACTCGTTGGCAGACCCAGTCGTCAAGCCGATCCAGGTGCGCGGCGTCGTGTGGTACGCCGTCCCATACATCGGCTGGATCAACAACGTGATCAACGGGGGCACCCGCAGTGTGATCGTTCCGCTGATCGCCGGGTTGCTCTTCCTCTACGGGGGATTCATGGCCGCGTCGACGGTCGTCGACCGCCGCCGCAAGTCGCGCGCCCAGACGGCCGCACGAGACGCCGAGCAGGTTCAGGAGCCCGACGAGATGGATGTCGCTCTTCAGGAAATGCTCGCCGCCGAACGCCGCTAGGCACCGGGGTTGCAGGCCGGGAGTGGGTGGTCCGCTCCCGGCCGTAACTTTCACGACGGCTCGCTCGCCTAGGGTGGTCAGGTGAAGGCCATCCGACGTTTCACCGTCCGTACCGTGCTGCCAGCGCAGCTCGCCGCCCTCGATGAGCTCGCCGTGAATCTGCGGTGGTCGTGGCATCAGCCAACGCTCGCGCTCTTTCGAGACATCGCTCCCGAGATTTGGGATCAGCAGGGCAAAGACCCAATCGGACTGCTCGGCGAGATCGCCTCATCTCGGCTGGCAGAGCTCGCCGCCGATGAGGCTTTCGTCGGGCGGGCGAACGCGCTGCGTGACGAGCTGCGCTCGTACCTGAGTGAGCCGCGCTGGTACCAGTCGCTCTCGTCGACCGACGGCGGCACGATGCCCGGCACGATTGCATACTTCTCGCCAGAGTACGGGATCGCAGCCGCGTTGCCTCAGTACTCCGGTGGCCTCGGCATCTTGGCCGGTGACCACCTGAAGAGCGCGTCCGACCTGGGCGTTCCGATCGTCGGAGTCGGGCTCTTCTACCGCGCCGGCTACTTCAGACAGTCGATCTCGCGCGACGGCTGGCAAGAAGAGAGCTATCCGGTGCTCGATCCCGATGGCCTGCCGATGCGGGTGCTACGTAACCCGGATGGCTCGGGTGCCGAGGTCGTGCTGGCGTTGCCAGACGGCGGGGCCTTGCACGCCAGAATCTGGCAACTCGCGGTCGGTCGGGTCACCCTGCTGCTGCTCGACACCGACGTGCAAGAGAACTCCGAAGAGTTGCGGGGTGTCACTGACCGGCTGTATGGCGGCGGCGGCGAACACCGTCTGCTGCAGGAGTTGCTGCTGGGCATTGGCGGCGCTCGCGCGGTGAAGGCCTTCACCGCTCTCGCCGGAATCCCGGCCCCGCAGGTCTTTCACACCAACGAAGGCCACGCCGGATTCCTGGGGCTGGAGCGTGTCAGCGACCTGATCGGCAATGGGCTCACCTTTGCCGAAGCGCTGACGGCGGTGCGTGCCGGCACGGTGTTCACCACCCACACACCCGTGCCCGCGGGCATCGATCGCTTCGAGGCCTCGCTGGTGGAGCGGTACTTCTCGACCGAGCTGCTGCCCGGTGTTGAGGTGAATGACGTGCTGGCACTCGGCGCGGAAGACTATGTCGGCGGTACCCCAGACACCTTCAACATGGCGGTCATGGGGCTGCGCCTCGCCCAGCGGGCCAACGGTGTGTCGAAGCTACACGGCGAGGTGAGCCGCCACATGTTCGGTGCGCTCTGGCCGGGCTTCGACGAGGACGAGGTGCCGATCACGTCGATCACCAACGGCGTGC
>JBDUBG010000253.1:0-4245 GCA_040004215.1 Pseudolysinimonas sp.
ACAGGTTGATCCGGATGTCGCCGTGGTTGGTGTGGATGGTCGCGACCGCGGTGTGAAGAGGCATCCCGTCATTCTGTCATGCGGGCTCCAACCATGCTCCCAGCCACCGTGCAGGGGAGAGCACCCCCTTCTCTCGTGATGCCGTGGCAGGATGGTGCTGTTCACGGCACACCGGACGACGGAGGTCGACATGACAATGTCACGCAAGCGGCAACGAGAGTTGAAGCATTTGAAGCGCTCAGCCGAAGAGCTGTGGGATGAACAGCGCGAGGCGATCGATCACGCCAGCGCTGTCCTGAAGGACGCCCGCCGCCAAGCAGCCAACTATGCCCGCGAAGAGGTGGGGCCGCGCGTGCGTGATGCGTACGACGGCCGGGTGCGCCCCGTCGTGGCGAGCGGTTTCGCCGCCGGACGCACCGCGGCATCGAACGCGCGCGAGCGGTTCTCGGACGACGTGCTCCCCTCAATTTCGGGAACGATCGGCTCGGCGCTGGCTTTGCTCGACGTAGCCAAAGACCCGCGCGTTCGCGAAATCGTGAAGCGCGCCGGCTCGACGGCGTCACGCGTCAGAGGTCGCGTGCCCTTCATCGAACCACCGAAGAAGTCAGCCGGCCCCGGTCGCTACATTCTGATCGGGCTCGGCGTGGTCGCCGCTCTCGGCGTGCTGTATGCGGCATGGCAGACGGTCCGGGCCGACGACGACCTCTGGATCGAAGATCTCGGCGATCCCGGTATCGACGCCGGTGTCGACGCTGGTGACGACGAGTAGCTCCGCAGTCGAGACGGTCACTACGCGACCTGCCTCGCTTGGGCTGCGACAGCGCCCGATCGACATCTTCTTCATCGCGATCTTCAGCGTCTTCATTGTCACCTGCATCATCAGTGACTCCGTCGAGGGGCTCGGCCTCGATCAGGTGGCCGGTTCGTCGAACATCCTCGTGCAGTGGAACTACTGGTACGCGTCCAACTTCGACCCGCTATACCAATCGCACCCGGTCTGGCTGCGGTTCATTAGCGGCACGTCGGCGTTCATCTACGTCGGGTTTTACGTCATTCTGATCATCTCGTTGGCGAGGGGCTGGAACCGCATCCAGCTGCCATCTGTCATTTACGCGACGATGATCATTGCGCTGACCGGCATCCCGATCATGGGTGTCGAGTTCTTCGGCAGCGCCGCGGAGCGCACCCCCAACCCCGCGGTGTTCCTGGCGTTCAACCTGCCGTACATCCTGGTGCCGCTACTGCTGCTGATCCGGATGCGGTCGCCCTGGCCGTTCCTGCGAAAGTTCTAGTCAGCCCGTTCTCGTCAACTCGCGGCGTCGACCGTCGCGATCGCACTTTCCACGGCGCTGATTGCCGTCGCCACGTCCTGTTCATCGGTGGACCAGTTGCTGACCGAGATGCGCAGGATGTCGCGCCCGCGCCATTTCGACCCTGACATCCAGACCGCCCCATCCGCGATGAGCTGCTGGGTGACCGCACGCGTGCGCTCGTCGGAGCCGAATGCCAGTGACACCTGGGTGAACACCACGTCGTTGAGCACTTCTGCCCCCGGCAACTGAGCGATTCCGGCCGCGAGCGAACGGGCGTGCGCCGCCAGGCGTTCGACAAGCGCGATGGTTCCCGATCGCCCGAGTTGGCGAAGTGCCGCCCAGACCGTCACGCCACGGGCTCGGCGAGAGAACTCGGGCACGCGAGCGAACGGGTCACTCGGGCCGTCATCCGCCTGGATCAGATAGGCCGGTCGGGCGCCGAACACCTTCTCGAGCACCTCGGGGCGCGACACGATCGAGACGCCGCAGTCGTATGGCACGTTGAGCGTTTTGTGTGCGTCGGTCGCCCACGAGTCGGCGAGGTCGAGGCCGTCGGTCGCCTCGATCCACTTGTCACTTGCCGCGGCCCAGAGGCCGAACGCGCCGTCGACGTGCACCCACGCTCCGCTGGCGTGCGCGAGCTCGATGCACTCCCGGAAGGGATCGAATGCTCCCGAGTGCAGGTTGCCAGCCTGCAGTGCGACGATCACCGGGCCGTCAATGGCTGCCAGGGCCTCCGCCAGCGCCGCCGGGACGATGCGGCCCTCCTCGTCGGCAGCCACGTTCTGCCCTCGGCCCAGGCCGAGATATCGCAAAGCCATGTCGATCGAGGTGTGTCGCTCCTCGCCGACCAGCACGGTGATCTTCGGGGCGCCGCTCAGCCCGTTCGCCTCGAGATCCCAGCCGGCGTTGTCGAGCACGAACTGGCGACCGGCCGCGAGACCGACGAAGTTGGCGGTGGTCCCCCCGGTCGGAAATCCGACAGCGGATGCCGCGGGCAGGTGCAGCAGGTCGAGCAGCCACTGCCCCGCGACCTCCTCCGCGGCCGCCGTGGCCGGTGTCGCAATCCGCATGGCAGCGTTCTGGTCCCACGCACTCACCATCCAGTCGGCGCCGAGTGCGGCCGGCAGCGTGCCGCCGATCACCCAGCCGAAGAACTTGGCAGACGGCATCGCCATCAGTCCCGGGTCAGCGAGACGCGCCAGTTCGTCGACGACGACACCCGGATCGATCTCGGCGTCTTGCAGCGGTCCGCCGAAATCCGTGGTCAGTTGCTCGACTGTCGCCGTCGGCCCGACGTGCCGCGAATTCACGCCGTGGAGCCAGTCGAGCACGTGACCCTCGGCTCGAGTCAGGGCATCGCGGTAGACATCTTCGTCATGCGTCGGCATGTCGTCAGGGTATCGAGAACGCGGCGCTCTCACCGGTGGTCACGTATCGTCGTGGGCATGAGGGATCTGCGCGACCGAGCGGATGTCGATTCACTCGTCATCGCCTTCTATCGCGCCGCCTTCGCGGATCCCCTCATCGGGCCGATCTTCACCGACATCGCGAAGATGGATCTCGACCACCATCTGCCCATCATCGGCGACTTCTGGCAGACGGTGCTGTTCGGGAGCGCGCTGTACCGGCGCAACGCACTACGTATGCACCAAGCACTGAATGCGCGCGTTCACCTGGGGCATGAGGAGTTCGATCGCTGGCTCAGCCTCTGGACCGCCTGCGTTGACACGCAGTACGCCGGTCCCGTCGCCGAGCGCGCCAAGTTGCAGGCCGGTCGGATTGCAGGATCAATGCAACGCCGACTCGCTGGCAGGTCGGGCAGCGCCTTCGAAACCATCACTCGCGGGTGATGGATCGCATGAACGCCGTCACCCAGTTGCTCAGTCTCGAGCTCCCCATCGTGTTAGCGCCGTTTGGCGGCCTCTCGTCAGTCGAGCTGACGGCGGCCGTCAGCAACGGCGGCGGACTCGGCTCCTATGGTCTCTATGGGTACCACGCCGAACGGATCCGCGACACCGGTGCGCGGCTACGGGCCGCGACGGACCGGCCCTTCGCTCTTAACATGTGGCTGCCTACCGGAGACGAGCGGGATCCAGACGTGGGCGAGTTCGCACGCGCCCAAGCCGCAGTTGCGATCTTCTTCTCTGAACTCGGGCTGGAGCTCCCCGCCCGGCCCGAGAAATTTCTCCCGGATCTCGACGAACAGCTGGAAGCGGTTTGGGGGGTTCGACCCGCCGCCGTCAGTTTCGTCTTCGGTGTGCCCGCCGCGGCCGTCATCGAGCACGCCCACGAACTCGGCATTGTCGTGATGGGGACCGCCACCACAGTGGATGAAGCGATTGCTCTCGCCGCGGGTGGCGTTGACGTCGTGGTGGCGACCGGCTCCGAGGCCGCCGGCCATCGCGTCTCGTTCCTCGAAGCGGCAGACCAGTCGCTGGTCGGCACCTTCGCGCTGATCCCGCAGGTGGTCGACGCGATCGACATCCCGGTCGTGGCTGCTGGCGGTGTCGCGGATCGCCGGGGTGTTGCTGCCGCATTCGCCCTCGGGGCCGACGCGGTGCAGGTCGGTACCGCGTTCCTGTACACGCAAGAATCTGCGGCAAACGACGCGCACCGTCGCGCGATCGAAGCGACGGCCGCGCACGCGAGCGTGCTCACTCGGGCCATGAGCGGTCGGTTGGCCCGCGGCGCCGCCAACCGCGCGATCCGCACCATTGAGAGCGCCGACTCGATCGCGCCGTTCCCAGCCCAAAACTGGCTGACCGGGCAGTTCCGCGCGGAGGCGGGTCGGCGCGGAATCGGCGAGTTCCAGTCGCTGTGGCTCGGACAGTCAGCTGCATTGTCGCAACACACCACCGCCGCCGGGCTGCTCGACGAACTCGCGCACGGTCTACCGTCACGTTCTTCGCAGCCGGAGTGAGTGGAACCC
>JBDUBG010000201.1:0-4233 GCA_040004215.1 Pseudolysinimonas sp.
AGTTGTGCGAGGCCGGGGTACGGCTCAACGCCCGACGAGACCCGCGTCATCGCACACGGCGCGTCGACGACTGCGGCCGTTCTCGATGCCGCGCAGGTGGATCGCGCTGCCGTGCTCGGATACTCGGGTGGCGGCCCGCACGCGCTCGCCGCGGGGGCACTCCTCGGTGACCGGATCGTGGCGGCGGTCTGCTTCGCATCGCCTGCGCCGTATACGGGCACAGAATCGTGGTTCCGAGGGATGGCCGGCGGTGGCGCTGCCCTGCGTGCAGCACTCGAAGGGCGACCGGCTCGAACGTTCTTCGAGGAGACGGAGGAGTTTGACCCATCCAGCTTCAACGATGACGACTACAGGGCGCTTGCCGGTACCTGGCAAGCACTGGGAGAAGACGTCGAGAGGTCGTTCGGGGGCACGGGGCATGCCGGCTTGATCGACGACGATCTTGCACTGGTGCGGCCATGGGGCGCTGCACTCGGAGAGATCCGCGCACCGGTGGGTTTGTGGCACGGATCGGATGACGGGGTGATCCCGGTCGCGCACAGCCGAGCGCTGCTGAGCGAAATCCCCTCCGCGACGCTCGAGGTCGTGCCGGGAGCAGGGCACGTCTCGGTGTTGAACCGTATGGCCGACGCCTATGACTGGATTCTCGCTCACTGAGGCGCGTCATCAAAGGCGAAGAGAAGCTCTATCTGAAGCCCAACGTCACTCAAGGCGACCTGACCATCGAGGTGCCGGCCGAAAACGTCGACCTGGTCGGCGTGCGCGATGTGATCGGCAAAGATGGTCTCGACCGGGTCTTTCGAGGTGCTGCGTGCGCCGTTCACCGAAGAGCCGACCAACTGGAGTCGCCGCTACAAGGCCAACCTCGAGAAGCTCGCATCGGGCGATGTGATCAAGGCCTCTGAGGTGGTGCGGGACCTGTGGCGCCGCAACCCAGACCGCGGGCTGTCGGCCGGCGAGAAGCGGATGCTGGCCAAGGCCCGCCAGATCCTGACCTCTGAGCTTGCTCTCGCCGAGAAGACCGACGAAGAGAAGGCGTCGACTCTGCTCAACGCGGTTCTCGCTTCCTAGCCGCGACTGCCCGGCCACGACTGCCCGGCCACGACCGCTCGGGCACGACTGCCCAGGCACGACTGCCCGGCGCGGTCGAGCTACACGGCGCGGCCTCCTTGTCGATGTGTGCTCCTTGAGCGCACGGCGTGGTGGACTTCAGCCGCGTCGTCGCCGTCGCGGGTGGGTGGCGGAGGCAAGACGTTACCCTTCCTTCATGGGGTTTCGGGTCGCGATCATCGTGGTGGCAGCAGGCAGTGGCAGCCGACTCGGTCACGCCGAGCCGAAGGCGTTCGTCGAGCTGCGCGGTGTGACGATCCTGGAGCGCGCGCTGCGCGGCGTATTCGAGTCGTCAGAGCCCGCCCAGGTGATCGTCGTCGTCCCGAGCGCGCGGCTGGCTGCTGCACGACATATCGCCGACATCGCTGCGGGCGCGGCATCGGGTTCTGTCACAGTCGTGGCAGGAGGAGAGACCCGGCAAGCCTCGGTAGCCGCCGGCCTCGTCGCGCTCGACGAGGCGATCGAGGTCGTGTTGGTGCACGATGCGGCACGGGCGCTGACCTCGGGGGCACTGATCGATCGGATCGTGCGGGGCGTCGCCGCCGGCACGGGAGTGATCCCGGCGCTGCCGGTGAGTGACACCATCAAACGGATCAACGCCCGCGAGCTCGTCGTCGAAACGGTCGACCGCAGCGAGCTGGTGCACGTGCAGACGCCACAAGGGTATCCGCGGGCCGAACTGGTGGCGGCATACGCGGCAGCGAAGAACGACTACACCGACGACGCCGCATTGTTCAGCGCCGCCGGTTACCAGGTGTCCGTGGTCGAGGGCGAGGCCCGCGGCTTCAAGATCACGACCCCCTGGGATCTGCACCGAGCCGAAAACCTGCTGGGACAGTCGAGTGGATTCCGCACCGGCCTCGGCCTCGACGTTCACGCATTCGACGACGGCAGCCCGCTCTGGCTCGGCGGACTGTACTGGCCAGACGAGCCGGGACTCGCGGGCCACAGCGATGGTGACGCCGTCATCCACGCGATCTGTGACGCACTGCTCTCGGCAGCGGGGCTGGGCGACATGGGCTCCCGTTTCGGCACCGACGATGCGCGGTTCGCGGATGCCGCGAGCGAGCAGTTTCTGCACGAAACGCTGGCGCTGGTGACGGGCGCCGGGTTTTCAGTGGTGAACGTGGCAGTGCAGCTTGTCGCGAATCGGCCGAAGCTTTCGGCCCGACGCGATGAGATCGAGGCCAAGCTCGGTGAACTGATCGGGGCACCGGTGAGCGTGGCAGCGACCACCTCAGATGGGCTGGGATTCACCGGTCGCGGAGAAGGGGTCTCAGCACTGGCCACCGCGCTGCTTTCGTCGTGATCGCTAAACTTTCCCAGTGACTGTCCGCCTCTACGATTCCCGCACGCAACTGCTGCGCGATTTTGAGCCGCTTCAGCCCGGCAAGGTCGGGATGTACGTGTGTGGGCCGACGGTGCAGTCCTCGCCCCACATCGGCCATTTACGCAGCGCCCTGGCATACGACCTGTGGCGGCGTTGGTTGTCAGCACGGGGCTATGCGGTGACCTTCGTGCGCAACGTCACGGACATTGACGACAAGATCCTGAGCGCGGCGGGCACCGAAGAGTGGTGGGCGCTGGCTTACCGGATCGAGCTCGAGTTCACCGCCGGGTACTCCACCATTGGCATATTGCCCCCCAGCTACGAGCCGCGGGCCACCGCCAGTGTGCCGCAGATGCAAGAGTTGATCTCTCGCTTGATCGAGCTGAAGCATGCCTACGTCGCCGACGACCGATCGGGCGATGTCTACTTCGACGTGAAGACCTGGCCGAGCTATGGCGAGTTGACCAACCAGAAACTCGACGACATGGCCGACTCGGCGGATGCCGACACCCGCGGCAAGCGTGACCCGCGCGACTTCGCGCTGTGGAAGGGCGCCAAACCCGCCGAGCCGCCGTCGGCGTCCTGGGAGTCGCCGTGGGGTGCGGGCCGCCCGGGCTGGCACATTGAATGCTCGGCCATGGCGAAGCGCTACTTGGGTCCGGCCTTCGACATCCACGGCGGCGGACTCGACCTGCGCTTTCCGCATCACGAGAACGAGCTCGCCCAGTCGACCGCGAACGGCGATGGCTTCGCCAGATACTGGGTGCACAACGGCCTGGTGAACGTCGAGGGCCAGAAGATGTCGAAGTCGCTGGGCAACTCGGTGTTTGCCGCAGAGCTCCTCGCGCTCGCTCGTCCGGTGGTGGTGCGGTACTACTTGGCGAGCTCGCACTACCGCTCGACTATGGACTACTCGCACGGGGCGCTGATCGAGGCCGCTGCGGCATTCGCCCGCGTCGAGGGCTTTCTCGATCGGGCATCAAGAGCTCTCGTCGGAGCCCACTTCGCGAACGTCGGCGCACCTGTCATTCCCGAGGCTTTCGCAACCGCAATGGACGACGACCTGGGCGTGCCGCAGGCGCTCGCCGTGCTGCACGACAGCGTGCGTGCTGGCAACTCCGCACTTGACGGTGGCGATCTCGAGACCGCAGCCCGCCTGCGCGAAGAGGTCATCGCTATGACAGAGGTGCTGGGGGTCAACCCGCACTCCCCGCAGTGGACTCGACATCAGGATGGCGCCGCCACCGCAGCACTCGAGACGCTCGTTCAGCGGCTCATCGACGACCGGGCACGCGCTCGGGATGGCAAGGATTTCGCGGCCGCCGACCGCATCCGTGACGAACTCGCCGCCGCCGGCATCGTGCTCGAAGACGCGAGCGGGTCAACACATTGGAGCATCGCATGAGCAAGCCAGGTCGTCCCGGAGCAGCGGGCAAACCCCAGAAGAAGGGCCCATCTGTCGGCACGGGCGGGCACAACCGCCGCGCACTCGAAGGCAAGGGGCCGACGCCGAAGGCAGAAGACCGCAGCTGGCATGTCGCCGGCAAGCGCAAGGCGGCGAAGGAGCGCCTCGAGGAGGCGCGCGAGCGTCACGGTGGTTCGAGTTTGTCGAAGGGTGGTCGACTGGGCGCGGGCGGCGCCGGTGCCCCGCGGCGCCCTCAACGCCCCAAGACCGACGACAGCGAGGTCGTGACGGGCCGCAACTCGGTCGTTGAGGCGCTGCGCGCGAAGATTCCCGCATCCACTCTCTACATCGCCTCGCGCATCGAGATGGATGACCGGGTCAAGGAGTC
>JBDUBG010000376.1:0-4209 GCA_040004215.1 Pseudolysinimonas sp.
GACTCCACCGTATGACTCCGTGATCGGCGTGCGCTGGGTGACAATGGACCATGAGCTCCGTGGGAACCCCCGACCCGAACTCGTCGTGGCTGTCAGACGCCGAGTTGGCATCCGTTCGCCGCCACATGCCGATCCTCTATGTCGAGGCTGTGCCGGTGCGCGTCGACGGGATGGGCGTGGTGACGAGCGTCGGCATTCTGTTGCGCGCGAACCCGCAGGGCGAGATCACCCGCACGCTGGTGAGTGGACGCGTGATGTTCGGCGAGACGTTGCGAGATGCGCTGTTCCGGCACCTGGAGAAAGACCTTGGGGCGCTCGCTTTTCCGCAGTTGCCGACCAGCCCTGTGCCGTTCTCGGTGGCCGAATACTTTCCGATTCCAGGTCTCAGCGCCTACCTGGACGAGCGGCAGCACGCGGTCTCGCTGGCCTATGTCGTGCCGGTTACCGGCACGCTCGAGCCGCGCTCCGACGCCCTAGAAATCACCTGGATGACGCCGGCCGAGGCCTCGTCGCCGTCGATTCACGCCGAGATGGAAGGCGGGCGCGGCACCCTGCTGCGCGCCGCGCTCGCCTCAGTGGGAGTGCTCGGGTAGACGACGCGTGAGAAGCTGTTAGGTTTTTGCTCAGGTTTCTGCACAACGGCGATGGCATCGGGGGACCATGGCACGACCCTCGGATTGGCATGTGGTCGGGCTCGCCCACGACCCGGTTCCCGGTGACCCAGCGGAGATCAGGATGCTGGCGCGGAAGTACGAGGCGCTCACTCCCGATATCGACGACGCTGGCTCGAAGCTCAGCAGGGCAGCGTTGGATTCCGTGGTTACCGAATGGGACGGCGACGCGGCCGACGCGTTTCGCGAGAAGCTGCAGCCCATCCCCGGGCGTGCGCGCACCGCGTCAGACGCACTAGCCACGGTCGTGACGGCTCTCCGGGAGTGGGCGGATGCCGTTGACGACGCGCAGTCGCAAGCCGACCGTGCCTTGAGCCATGCACGTGCGGCCCACGCCGATCTCACACTCAAGAACGGGTCGGTGACGGGCGCGAGCGACGCGTTTCTTCAGCGGGATGCGCAGTCACGCTTAGCCGCAGCGACTCGATCGATCAGAGATGCCACAGAGAGTCGATCGCAGGCGGAACAGGATGCCGTGAGTGCCATCCGCGTCGCACGCGACGACAGCGAGAAGCTGCTTCCCCGTCCGGTGATGTTCGCACTTCAGGATCTGACGAAGCTGCAAGACCGCGACGTCTGGGAGTCGATGTTCGGCAGCGGAGCCGACTACCGGCGGTTCGCCGCCGATCTCCGAAAACTGAGTCCCCTCGAACTGAACGAGTTCCTCGCGTCGCTGAGTGCCTCGCAACTTGCCGCGCTCTCTGCCGCCGTCAAGGCGAACGGTGCCGGCCGCTTCGGTGGACAGGTAAGCAACTGGGATCGACAAGCTCTGCTCGGCGAGTTGTTTGCCGGTGCGGATGCCGCGCAACTGGCCCGGCTGACGAAGACATTCGCCTGGGCGCAGCCGTTCCACGGCATCTCGACGACGTTGCTCGGGGAGCTGTTCGACCCGACCACACCGGAATGGACACAGGTGAGGCAGGGACAGTATGGCGATTGCACCTGGATGTCGTCCCTGATCGCAGCGACCCGCCGCAACCCGCAGTTCGCCGAAGAGCACGTGAGGCCCAACGCGAACGGAACGGTGTCGGTCTTGCTCTACAACGATCAGGGTCGCCCGCAGTGGATCACGGTGACCGGCACCTTCGAGATCAAGGGCAACCAGCTGATGTTCGCCCACGGCGACGCCACCTGGGCGGGCACCCCGACCTGGGTGACGTACTACGAGAAGGCGCTTGCGCAGGCGACGGACAACTCGTGGAAGGATCCCGGCGCCACCGGCACGTACGATTCGATTAGCCAGGGAAACGATCCGCAGGTCTCGATGCCGACCGTGACGGGGCATCCCGCTGCCGACATCTCGGCGGACACGAAGGGGGCGTATGACCAGGTGGCAGCCGCCGCCCGCGCCGGCAAGATCGTCACCATCGCGACCCCGAATGCCGACCACACCGCGCAGCTTCCGGGCTACGTGCCCGGGCATGATTTTTACTTCAAGAGCTTCGACTCAAAGGGCGACATGATCTTCGGCAATCCATGGTCACCAAGCCAGGCGACAATCACCGTGACCCCTGACAACCTCAGTCGGTACTTCGATGTTGCGACGGTGGGCTGAAATGGGCACGAGCGTGGCGCGACGGGTGGTCGGCTTCGTTGCTGTTGGCCTTCTCCTCGTCGCTTTGGCGGGCTGTGTATCGAAAGAGGGGACACACAAGATGGGTGACTGCAGCGGGAAGAGTTTTGTCAACCGTGGAGGGAACAGCTTGGCGGCGATCGATCCGCCTCTTCCGGCATCCGCGCCGACCCTGGAAGTTGCCGGTGGATACATTTCGGGAACGCCGCCACGGTCGCAGCTGCATCTCTTGGTGACCTCCGCGGAGGCGCAGGCGCAGGGCACAACGGGTGAGACGAAGACCGTCAAGCTGCCGGTGGGACAAAGCACGACGTTTCTCGGCTTCACGGTCACGGTGACGGGGATCTGCGGCACCGAGACGTATTACGACGCCACGGCAGACGCGAGCCTCCGCGAGACCGGTACGCCGAGTCCGACGCCCTAAGGCGAGGGGCTCGGCTGCGCGAGAACTAGCCCTGCGCGCGACGACCGCCGCGACGCGGGTTGCCCGTCGGGGCCGCTGCACGGTTGCTCTGCGAGGAACCGCCGCCGGTCGAGGTGCTGTAGTACGACGACGATCCGCTGCGGGTGCTGGGGGTCGTCGCGGATCCGCTACGTCCCGAACGGGCCGCCGGGCGTCCCGAACGATCGGAACGTTGCTGGCCGCGGGGCTCCCCGGCGCTCGGGCGGCGGCGACGCGATGCGTCGCCCTCAGCGACCCGAGCGCGCTTGCGCTGCGCGTTCGCACCCTGTGAGCGACCGCCGCCGCCCTGCTGCTGGGCAGCAGCGCGCGGGGCGGGCTTCACGTACTCGGCGCGGTCACCGATCAGGGCGACCACGGCATCCGACGACGGAGTGACGCGCTGCGTCGGCGCCTGGATGCCGGCCTTGCGCATCAGCATCGCCAGGTCTTTTTCCTGCGTCGGCAGCACGAGCGTGACGACGTCGCCCTCGGATCCGGCGCGAGCCGTGCGGCCGCTGCGGTGCAGGTACGCCTTGTGCTCCATGGGCGGGTCGACGTGAACCACGAGCTCGACGTCATCGACGTGAACGCCGCGGGCAGCAACATCCGTCGCGACGAGTACGCGCACGTCACCGGCGCCGAACGCCGCAAGGTTGCGGTCGCGCTGCGGCTGGCTGAGGTTGCCGTGCAGGTCGACGGCGGGGATGCCGGCCGCCGTCAACTGCAGCGCCAGCTTCTTGGCGTGGTGCTTCGTGCGCATGAAGAGGATGCGGCGTCCGGTGCCCGAGGCGAGCGCCTCGATGAGCTGCTTCTTCGATTCGGCATCAGATGCCCCGAAGACGTGGTGGGTCATGGCGGCGACCGGCGAGTTGGCCTCGTCGACCTCGTGCAGCTTCGGGTTGTGCAGGAACTTGTTGACCAGCTTGTCTACGCCATTGTCGAGCGTGGCGCTGAACAGCATGCGCTGACCGTCGCTCGGCGTCGCGTTCATGATGCGCGTAACCCCGGGAAGAAAGCCGAGGTCTGCCATGTGGTCGGCCTCATCGAGCACGGTGATCTCGACGGCGTCGAGGGTTACGAAGCGCTGCTGCATGAGGTCTTCGAGGCGACCCGGGCAGGCAACGACGATGTCGACGCCCGACTTGAGGGCCGAGACCTGGCGGTTCTGGCTGACGCCGCCGAAAATCGTGGTGGTCTTGAGGCCGTATGCGGCGGCCAGGGGCTCGAGCACCGCGTTGATCTGGGTGGCGAGCTCACGGGTCGGTGCGAGCACCAGGCCGAGCGGGCGTCCGGGGCGGCGGCCGCCTCCGGCCAGGCGGGTGCCGAGGCGCGCGACCATCGGGATGGCGAACGCCAGCGTCTTTCCGGATCCGGTCTTGCCGCGGCCGAGCACGTCGCGTCCTGCGAGCGTGTCGGGCAGCGTGTCGACCTGGATCGGGAACGCGTCGGATTTGCCGTCGGCGGCCAGGACCTCGACGAGCGGGTATGGCACGCCGAGCGTGCTGAAGGTGATGTCAGGCATG
>JBDUBG010000089.1:0-14254 GCA_040004215.1 Pseudolysinimonas sp.
ACGAGACCGAGGCGCGCAAGGTGCTCGGCTCGTTCCTGTTCACGGGGGATGACGGGCACAAGGCAGCGGGGGTGCTGTCCGGTGGCGAGAAGACCCGCCTCGCTCTGGCGATGATCGTGGTCTCAGGAGCCAACGTGCTGCTGCTGGACGAGCCCACCAACAACCTCGACCCAGCGAGCCGCGAAGAGATCCTGGGCGCTCTGGCGGGCTACAGCGGCGCCGTGGTGCTGGTCTCGCACGACGAGGGCGCCGTCGAGGCGCTCAACCCCGAGCGTGTGTTGATCCTGCCGGAGGGCACCGAAGACCACTGGAACCCCGAGTATTCAGACTTGATCTCGATCTCGTGAGCTCAGTGCACGCTGGCGCGGTCGAGGATCTCATCCTCGGCATCTGAATCCGAGCTGCGTTGCCGGGGCGTTCGCGCCGCGGCCTGCTGCTCGACGGGGAGCGCGCCGATCCGCTTTTCGCGCCGGTATGCCCAGAACAGCCCGAAGAAGGCCAGAATGCCGAAGGCGATCCACTGAATCGCGTATGACAGGTGCGGCCCCTCGTCGATGACCGGCTCCTGCACGGCAGCCGGACGATCTGCGGGCGCGGGTGTCTCGCTGGCGAGAAGGCCGTACGCGCCGGTGTAGCTCGTGTCTGCGATGCCGGCCATCGCGGCGACCTGAGAGACATTGATCTCAGGGATCTGGCCGTCGGGCGCCGTGCGCCCCGGAAGCACCGGCTCGCTCTGCTGGAGTCGAGCAACGACGGCGACATCTCCATTCGGTGCCGCTGGGACGTGATCTGGGGTGTCTTGCTTCATGCCGATCGGAAGCCACCCGCGGTCGATCACGAACACTCGGCCGTCGTCCAATTGGAAGGGAACAAGCACTTCGAAGCCGGGATTGCCGTTGAAAACTCGGTTGCGCACCAGCAACTGCTTGCTCACCAGGTAGTGTCCATGCAACTCAACCGGGCGCCACTCCTCGCCCGCCTTCCACGCGCTGAGGCCCGGCAAGAGAGTGTCAATCGTCACGGGGGTCGACTCATAGTTCTGGGTCACCAGCGTGCTTTGGGCCAGGGTCTCTGCCCGGCGTGACCACTGCCACCACGAGAGCAAACCGCAGGCGACCGCGAAGACCAACACGAGCACCAGATACGCGCCCCACCGGCGGACCCCGGTCGGATGGTTCGGGTTCTCGGGGTCACTCACGCGCTGTACTCACGCCAGATGCTCGATCATGCCGGGTCGGGCACGCGGTCGGCCGCGACATCCGACCGAGTGACGAGCACCGGAAACCCGCGCGAAGACAGATAGCCGGTCAAGTGTTCGCGGTGCGCATCACAGGCCAGCCAGACCTTGACGCGTTCGGCTGTGTGGATCCGCGGGTTACGCCAGTTGATGCGCCACTCGGCCACGCCGGTGCAACCTGCTGCAGAGCAGCGTGTCGCGGTGTCGCCGAAGCCGATCATGCGTCTGTCTTATTCGACGACGGGGTGACCCGAACGATCGCTCCCGGCCGCCGGACCGTCGTCGAACCGCCGCGACGCACGTTGTTCGCGGCGACCACGGCGAAGTACGGCAGGAACACAGCTCCGGCCGCGGGAATGAGTACCCACCAGCCGTGAACGAAGAAGACGGCAAAGATGCACAGCACGCGGATCCCCTGGGTGATGGCGTACTTGATCATCCGGGAATGCCGCTCGGCGTCAGGTGACGGGGGCAGTTCGGTGATGGTTGCGGACGTGGTTCGCATGAGTAGTCTCCACTTTACGTCCGCACGCTCCGGCCCGCTCTCCTCGCTAGGCTGATCGACCATGAGCACCCCCCGCACCGTTCTGATTACCGGCGGCAATCGCGGCATTGGCTATGCGATCGCCGAACAGTTCGTGGCTGCCGGTCACCGCGTTGCGGTCACCGCACGCTCCGGCGAGGGGCCAGCCGGCAGCCTTACCGTGCGGGCAGACGTCACAGACGCCGCGGCACTCGACGCCGCCTTCACCGAGGTGGAGCAGAAGCTCGGCCCGGTCGAAGTGGTTGTCGCCAACGCGGGGATCACCCGCGACATGTTGCTGCTCCGCATGACAGACAGCGACTTCGACGAGGTCGTCGACACCAACCTGGGCGGCGCGTTTCGAGTCGTCAAGCGGGCGACGAAGGGGATGCTGAAGGCCAAGTTCGGTCGGATCATCCTGGTCTCGAGTGTGGTCGGTCTGCTCGGCGGTGCCGGACAGGTGAACTACTCAGCCTCGAAGTCCGGCCTGGTCGGCATGGCGCGCTCGATCACTCGCGAACTCGGCAGCCGAGGCATCACCGCGAATGTGGTGGCGCCCGGCTTCATCGAGACCGACATGACCGCCGAGCTACCAGAAGAGCAGCAGGCCGAATACAAGAAGTCGATCCCGGCAGGGCGATTCGCGTCCCCGAGCGAGGTCGCGAAGGTCATCGTCTGGCTCGCCGGCGACGACGCCAGCTACATCTCGGGCGCGGTTATTCCGGTCGACGGCGGCCTCGGAATGGGCCACTAACCCGCCCTCACGTTCGCGGCAGCCCCATCAGCGGAAGCAGCATCGACAGGTCGCGCTCGTCAAGCAGAACGTGAGCCAGGTCGCGCACCGGTGCCTTGGCATCGAAGCCGACCGCGAGCCCGCACACTGCCATCATGGGTAGGTCGTTGGCGCCATCGCCAACCGCGATCGTCTGCGAGAGCGGTAGGCCGGCATCTGTTGCCCACTCGCGCAGTGCCGCCGCCATCGCGGCGGCGTCGATGATCGGAGGGATGAGCCCACCCGTCAATACGCCTTCTACGACCTCGAGGCGGTTGGCCCGCCACTCGTTGAGCCCGAGCTCGGCGGCGAGCGGGTCGATCACCTCGTGGAACCCACCAGACACGACCGCAACTCGGCCACCCGCGCCCTGCACCCTGGCGATCAGCTCCGGCACCCCGCACGTTACGGTGACCTTCGCCCGCACTGTGTCGATCGCCGAGGCCGGGAGCCCCTTGAGAGTCGCGACGCGCTCGCGCAGGCTCTGCTCGAAGTCCAGTTCACCGTTCATGGCGCGGAAGGTGATCTCGGCGACGGTGACCCCAGAGCCTGCCTCGTCGGCGAGTAACTCAATGACTTCGTTCTCGATGAGAGTGGAGTCGACGTCGAGTACAACGAGGAAGCGAGCCATTACGGGAGCGGGCCTTCCTCGCAAAGTCGGATGGCGACGTGGACGAGGATATCGCTCAGACGACCGTGCGCTCAAGCGCGTCCAGCAAGTCCGTGGCCACCAGGGTCGCGCCCGGCCTCCGCCCATCGAGATCGTGGTGACTGGTCGTACCGGTCAGGAGGAGGATGCTGTCCCAACCGTTATCGAGAGCGAGTGCAACATCCGCTTGCAACGAGTCACCAACGATCAGTACTGGTTCACGAAGATGCCACCGGCTTCGCAATCGCTCGGCGAAGACGCGGGATGGTTTGCCGCAGACGATCGGCTCGAATGCGACGAGCGCCTGCAACTGAGCGATCGTCTGCCCGTTGCCCGGTTTCAGGCCCCGAGGCGTGGGCCAATTGACTTCCATCGTCGGGACGTAGCAGGGTGCGCCGGCTCTCAGAAATGCCACGAGGTTGGGGGTGAAGGCGTCAATCTGGTGGGGGAACATGCCGACCGCTACCGCGACATCGTCGCCAACCAGGTCTGCTGCTCGTGCACTGTCAGCACCGACGACCTCGAGGCCGGCAGCCAGGAGTGCCGCGCGAAGCCCCCGCTGCCCTGCGAAGACGACGGTGGAGAAGTTCTCGGCAATCTCGTCGGCGAGGGCGATCGCGGACGTCATGAGCGCGTCACCGGGTCTTCCGACGCCGATTGCGGCGAGGCGCTTTCCGATCTCGTTGCTCGTCGGCAGGCTGGCGTTCGTGATGAAGCCAATTGCCGCACCCGCGTTTCGGCAGGCCTCGACGAATTCGGTGGCACCCGGCATAGCATCCTCGCCGATCGCCACCGTCCCGTCCATGTCGAACAACACCTGGGCGTAATCATGCAGATCGATGGTCATGATGCTCAGGCCGCGCCGGGGTGGCGGTGCAGGTGCAGCATGCGCGTCTCGGTGAAGAACTCGCGCACGGTGTCACCTTGCTCGAGCGGCCCGAAAGCTGAGGCCTTCGAACCGCCGAAAGGGATGTGTGGGGGAAACCCCGTCACATCGTTGAGATGCACCATGCCCACCTGAAGGGCATCACACGCAGCGAGCGCCCGGCCCGTGTCACGAGCGAAGACGCCAGCGTTGAGGCCCAACATCCCGCCATTCACGAGCGCGATCGCATCAGCGTCGTCATCGCACCGGACCAGCGCAATGACGGGACCGAACACCTCGCTCCGCAGGAACTCGTCGCCGGGCGCAACGTTTTCGACCACTGTCGGAGCGACGAAGTGCCCTTCGTCATACCGACGTGCGCCCCCGGTGAGGACAGTGGCCCCCCGAGACTGGACGCCAGAGATTTCTGCGCAAACGCGCTCAGCGGCAGTGGCAGAAACAAGGGGAGGCAAGCTGGTCTCGGGATCGAGGCCATGACCGGTCCGCAGCCTCTCGACCTGTTCAACGAGATGCTTTCGCACCTCGTCGTATATGCCGTTCTGGATGACCGCCACCTCGATCGCCGTGCACTTCTGTCCAGCCGCAGACATCGCGCCGTAGGCAATGCGTTCCGCCGCGAACGCGGGATCAGCGTCATCGAAGACGATCGCATGGTTCTTGCCGCCGAGTTCAAGCTGCACGCGCACCGCGCGCGCTGCCGCGGCGACGCGCAGCTGGTCGCCGACGGAGGTGCTGCCAGTGAAGGTGAGGGCATCCAATGGACCGTTGACGAGCGCCTCACCGATGTCACCCGCGCCGATCACGAGATTGAGCACGCCGGGCGGCACTCCGGCGTCCGCGAAAGAGCTCGCGAACTCACTAGCCGTTACAGGGGTCAGCTCTGAACACTTCCATACGACGGTGTTGCCGAGTGCGAGCGCCGGCGCGATCTTCCACGCGGGGGTCAGGATCGGATAGTTGAAGGGGGTGATCACTCCGACGATGCCAACCGGATGCATCCGACTGATGCTGAGCCCAGAGTTCTCCGGGGGATACACGCTTCCGATGGGAGTCTGCGCGAGACCGGCGTGATATCGCAGCGTCTCGGCAGCACGCCGCACCTCGCCAAGTGCGTCGCGCAGGAGCTTTCCTTCCTCCAAAACGAGCCGAGTCGCGATTCGCTCGGCTCGGGCGTCGAGGAGGTCGGCGGCGATGTACAGGATTCGAGACCTCGCATGGACGGGCGTCTTCGCCCACGCCGGTGCTGCGGCTCTCGCGGCCTCATAGGCAAGGGCGACGTCTTCTGGCGTCGAGCGCATCACCGTCGCCACGGTGCGGCGGGGAGCCGCGGGGTCCGTAATCGCGAACTCGGCTCCCGAGCCCCGCCACTGCCCCCCGATGAAAGGCACAACCCTGATCGGCTCCTGACTCGCGGTCATGAGGAAGTACCGCGAGCTTTACCGCCGAAGGTGCTGTCGAAGGCGAAGGCCAACGGATCGAAGGTGGAGTTGGCTGAGGACGCGCGAAGTTGATCCAGGGTCAGGCGGTGCACCGTCTCGGGCCGTGCCTGAACGATGACAGGGACTCCGGTGGACACCTTCGGCCACACCCACTCGACATCGACCGCGCATCCAAAGTGCTCTTCGATGCGCAGCAGGGTTTCGGCGATCCGCAAGACGGCTGAGTCGTCCAGACTCGCCGTCTCTCGCAAGATCATGGGCATCTGAGATTCCTGGATGCCGCCGCCGCTGGCGGACCAGGTCGAGATGACGCGTTTGGTACCCACCCGACGTCGCAGGATCCGCAGCTCGTCGCGGGCGACTTCGTAGCGATCCGGTGTGACATGCCCCTGCACCAGCGATTCTCCCCACCCGAACGTCGATTCGATCACGAGGCGGGCAGGCGCACCGGTGACCGGGTCCAGGCTGAACGCGACACCCGACGCGCGTGCGTCGACGAGCTCGATGACTCCGACCGCCATCGGTGACTCCTCGACACGGATTCCATGCGCGCTGCGGTAGAGCAGGGCGTGTTCCGAATACAGGCTCGCCCAGCATTCCTGCACCGCAGCGAGAACACCCTCGGCCCCGGTCACACCCAGCACCGTCGTGTACTGGCCCGCGCTGCTCGCGTCTTCGGAATCTTCTCTGATCGCCGAGCTACGCACCGCGACGGCGGGGTCCGCTTCGCCGCGGCTCAGCATGAGGCGGTCATACGCCTCGGTTACGGCGCTTCTCAGGAGGGGAGGCATCTCCATCTCCAGGATGCTCCGCCTGCACTCGGCACAAAGTTCTGGCGCCAGGCCGGGGTCAGCATCGATCCGTTCCGCCGCGGTCGCCAAAGCACGCTCGAGCCCTGAGGCTGCGATCGCCGCGAGATACGCGTCTGCACTGATTCCGAAGCCGTCGGGCGTGACGATGCCGGCCGCGCCGAAGTCGGCGAGGTGCGCCACTTTGCCACCCAAGGACTCGATATCACCGACGCGGCATTCGTCCAACCAGCGCACCCACGGCATCGGCATAGGGGTGACCTGTGGGTCATGAACAGTCATAGAGACTGATCGAAGCCGGAAACGAGACGGAGCGCTAGGTCACGGCGACAGGATGGCGATTTGGATCGGAAGCGGCGCCATAAGCGGCACCAATGGACGGGTCGGCCTCCACGACATGCTGTGCCGCTTCGCGAAGTATCTGGAGCATCGGAGCCGAATTATCGCGCCGCCAGCACATCTCGACAGTGGTGTCGGAGATATCGGCGATCGGAACGAAGCTGACTGACGCGTGCTGGTAGCCACGGGCGATCGACTCGGCCGTGATGCACACTCCGTGGCCGCGCGAGGCCTCCTCGAGCATCTCCTCGATCGTATCCACAGCTGGACCCCAAAGTACCTCTGCGTCATCAGGGCGGGGCGAGACCGCCCAGAACGCGGCCCACTCTTCGCTCGGGCAGGTAGCGGACGTGATGATCAGTTCTTCGGCGATGTCTCGGATCGACACGGAACCGCGACCGGCCAATGGATGGCGCTCGGACACGGCGAGCACGCGCCCCTCCCTGTCGACCGTCATGTGATCCAACTCAGGAGAGACCAATGGTGCGCGGGCGAAGCTCACATCGACGTCTCCGGCGACGACCGCGGCCTCTTGATTGATCCAATCCAAGCGCCGCATCCGCACGGTCAGCGACGGTGCGATCCTTTCTGCATCTTCGAGGATACGGGTCATGTTTCGGCCCGGCCCCGGGATGAATCCCACTCGCAGGAGGCTCCGCATGTCTCGGCGCGCGCGCTGCACGACTGAGAGAGCGTTGTCGGCACAGCTCAGGAGCTCCTCCGCCTTGGGCAAGAACTGTGTGCCCACATCAGTGAGTTCGACGCTGCGATTGTCACGGGTGAGCAACTGCGCCCCCAGCGTCTTCTCGAGCTTGGCGATGGCTTGGCTCAGCGCTGGCTGACTGATGTACAGCTGTTCGGCGGCGCGGCTGAAGTGCAGGGTGTGCGCCACAGTGACGAAGTACCGCACCAGCCGGATATCGAGATCGTGCATCTTCCACTCCTGCCTCATTGCATAAGCAGCGCCTATCACAGCGCTCGGATTGCGTCTTGGACACCCGTGATCCTCCTGACGTTACATCGTCATCATGACCCAAGAGCAAGACCCGAGGGCGAAGTGAGCGCGACCGTCGGCGCAAGCGCGCCGCCCCGCAGCAACGGGGCAACGCAGCTCCGGATGAATCAAGCCATTGCCGCAGCGATCGGCGATGAGATGCGTGTCGATGGACGAGTCGTGGCCTTTGGCGAAGATGTCGCGGCGGCCGGCGGTGTGTTCAAGACCTCCACCGGACTGCTTGAGGAATTCGGTTCCAACCGCGTTCGCGACACCCCGATCAGCGAGATGGCGATTTGCGGCACGGCAGTTGGTGCGGCGATCGCTGGCCTACGTCCCGTCGTGGAGGTGATGTTCGTCGAGTTCTACGGAGTCGCCCTGGATCAGGTCACAACGCAGGCAGCAAAGCTGCACTACCTGACCGGCGGCGCCGTCACCGTTCCGGCAGTCTTTCGCGGCTCGTGCGGGTCGGGGCGCGGGTTCGGGGCGACCCACAGTCAGACGCTCGAGTCCTGGTTCCTTGGCATCCCCGGCCTCACGCTCGTCGTCGCATCCGGCCCAGCAGCCGCCTACGGGCTCATGCGCTCGGCCATTCGCGAGGAAGGTCCGGTGGTGTTCCTTGAGCCGAAGGCGCTCTACGGCCAACGCGGTCCTGTCGTTCTCGGAGAACAGGGCGTATTGCAGCTGGGTGTCGCCGGAGTGCTGCGCGCTGGCGAGGATGTCACGGTGGTCGCGCTGGGACAGATGGTCGACAGGGCGATGAAGGCCGCTGATGCACTCTCCGGCGAGATCAGCGTCGAGGTGATCGACCTGCGAACCCTGAGACCGTGGGATCGCGAGACCATCATGACTAGCGTGTCGCGAACGGGGCGACTTGTTGTCGTAGAGGAAGCACCCGAGACCGGCGGATGGGGCACCGAGGTGGTGGCCGCCGTCTCGTCGCGCATGTGGGATCGACTGATTGCGCCCCCGCTTCGCGTCTGTTGTCCTGATGTCCCTGTGCCGCACACTCGCGAACTCGAGCAGCGGTATCTGCCGTCCGAGGAGTACATCGTCCGCCAGATCCGCACGCTGGTCGAAGGCCTGAGCCCACGGCACTGGTGGGAGGCAGATCTCAATGCCTGAGTCGCGGACGAGCCCGGATACGGCTCTGGTGCGCCGGGCACGACTGGGGTCACCGCTCGGTCGATTCGAGCGGATGCTCGAGATACGTCTCGTCGAGGCGAAGATTCGCGAACTCCACGAGCAAGGTCACGCCTGGGGCAGCACACACCTTGCGGACGGGCAGGAGGCAGTCGCCGTCGGCATCGCTGCCGCATTGGACCCGGATGAGCAGTATGTGATCGGACACCGAGCGCACGGCCATGCTCTGGCCGCCGGCCTGACCCTCGACTCCGTGCTCGGGGAGAACTGCGCGCGCACGATTGGCGCTGTCGGCGGCATCGGGGGGTCTTTCCATCTCACGGATCTGTCGGTGGGTCTCGTGCACAGTTTCACCTTGATGGGAACCCAGATCCCCATCGCAGCGGGACTCGCTCTTGCCCGTCAGGTGCGCGGGGAGCCGAAGGCTGCTCTCGCGGTATTCGGCGACGGCAGCGCCAACATCGGCGCGTTCCATGAGGGCTTGAATCTCGCCGCTGTGTGGCGACTGCCGGTGGTGTTCGTTTGCGAGAACAACCATTGGTCGGAGTTCACTCGCTTCGATCAGAATCAACTCGTGCCGAACATCGCCATGCGCGGTGACGCGTATGGCATCCCGTGGAGCGTGATCGACGGACAGGACGTCGATGAAGTGCAGGGTGCCGTCAGCGAGGCACTCGCACGCGCACGTTCCGGTGGCGGACCAACGCTGATCGAGGCGCAGACCTTTCGCTACGGCGGTCACAACCGAACCGACGACGCCCCGTACCGGGAGGCCTCCGACCTCGCGACCTGGCGGGATCGCGATCCGCTCGTCATCGCCGAGCGCAGATTGATCGCATCCGGCGCACTCACGCCGGAAGACACCGAGTCGATGAGGAAGTCCCTCGGCTCAGACATCGAGAAGTCGACGGCGCGTGTATTGGCCAGCCCGGCCCCGGACGTCAGCGCGATGTTTGCACATGTCGTCGCGTCCCGAAGCACTAGCACGACGCGTCCTCGCGACGCGCACGAAGGAGCACGAAACGCATGATCGAGACCGTCCCGATGCCGAAACTGGGCGAACTCACGGAGAGCGTCGTTATCACCAGATGGCTCTGCGTCGTCGGCGACGTCGTGGCGGAGGGCCAATCGCTCGCCGAAGTGGAGACGGACAAGCTGGAGACCGAACTCCAGAGCCCCGTTTCGGGCCGAATCGCGAGATTGCTCGCTGAAGACGGCGACGAGGTCGCGGTCGGTGCCGCTCTGCTGGAGATCGAGCGGTGACAGGTGCCGGTTCCCGGGTGAAGCTCTCCGGGATACGCCGCAGAACGGGTGAGCACATGGTGCGTTCGCTCGCGGAGAGCCCGCACGCGTGGATCACCTACGAGATCGACTACGACGAGGTCGGGCGCATCCGAGACGAGTTGAGGCCTTCCTGGCGAGCGCGTTACGGCTGGTCACTGACCTACCTGCCGTTCATCTGCTTCGCCGTGTGCCGCGCGCTGGAGCGGTTCCCTGAGGTCAACTCCCGGTTGGTGGACAACGAACTAGACCTGTACGACCACGTAGGACTGGGGATCGCCGTCGATCTTGGAGCACGGGGTCTCGTCGTTCCCGTCATTCATGATGCCCACCAGATGGACGTGACCAGTCTCGCTCTCGCCATCAGAGACCTCTCGGAGCGCGCACGCAGTAGACGACTCATCGAGCGCGACCTTGAGGGCGGTACATACACGGTGAGCAACCCAGGGCCGATGGGCACTCGATCCTCCTCGCCGATCATCAACCAGCCGCAGGCAGCGATCCTCGCCGTAGACGGTATCGAACGGCGGCCGGTCGTCCGGCACCCGGGAGACGCAGACGAGAGCGTCGGGATCGGGCTGCGTGGTCTCGTCACTCAGGCCTTCGACCACCGCGTCTTCGATGGCGCGTACTGCGCTAACTACCTACGTGAACTCGCCCACCTGATTCGTATGACGTCATGGCGCGACTGCATCCAATGACCACACCACCCCGAGGAGGAATCATGACCGTTCCGTACACCATCCAGGACTTCGTGACCGACGAGTTCTATCCCGGCTACGTGCCCGCATTCGGGCACGGGCTTGCCAACATCGATCCGATCCGCCCGTTCCGTAGCTCCGACGAGAGCGGTTTCTGGCTCGCAGAGGGCCACTGGCCACGGGGCATCACGCCCCTCGGCTACTCGTGCATCGAAGCCTGCGCCTGGGGCACGCAGTGGGCCGCACAGGCACTGTCCATCCCCACCGGAAAGGGTCTCGCGGCGCGGATGGCGGCCACGCACGTCTACAACTCCGAGGTTCCCGTGACATCCGCATGGGAGCAGCAGTCACGGGCGGCGCGCGCGGCGTTGACCTTCCCGACTCGTATCGCCGGCTTTCCCGAGGAATGGCCGCGCGTCCGCGATCAGCTGCTCGAGTGGCTCGAGCGCCTGGAGCAGTGGGATCTCGACGCAGCCGATCTGACCGAGATCCGCGAGTACTACTCAGAGGCGGTAGCGATACAGACCTGGGCGTGGGAACAGCACTTCCTCTTCATGTACCCGCTTCTGGCTAACTACTTCGGGCTCCGTGGGCTGTGCGAGCAGTTCGGGATCGACACCGACCTGGTGCCGCAGTTTCTTCGCGGCTACGACACGAAAATCCTCGAGACCGATCGAGAGCTCTGGAAACTAGCGGTGGCTGCGCGGGAAGCGGGCATTGCGGAGCTCTTCAATGAGAACGTCACCATCGCCGCTCTGCGTGGCGAATCAGCAGCCGCCAACTGGCTGACGGCGTTCGCCGATTTCCTCCGCGCATACGGATGGCGCACCGAGGGCATGGCGGATCCGGACCTCGCGCCATGGACAGAGGATCCAACGCCAGCGTTGCGCGTCATCTCCGGTTTCCTGACGGGAGAGCCGCAGGACTTCGACGCGATCCGCTCGGCGAATGAGCAGGACCGCAACGAGGCAATCGCGGCAGCGCGCGAGCAACTCACCAACGAGGAGCGGGCCGCTTTCGACGCATCCCTGGCAGCGTGCCACTCTGCCAATTTCTCGTGGTGGAACGAAGAGCACGACTTCTATATCGACCTTCGCGTTCACGTGCCACTCCGGCGCGCGGCGCTGGCGCTCGGACGGGCTGTGGGGGCGATGGAGCCGGATGATCCGATCTATCTATTCGACTCCGAGATCCGCGCGGTTCTGGACGGGGACGTGGAGTATTCGCAGTTGGCTGCACAGATCCCCGCGCGCCGCGAGCATCGCGCCCTCTGGGCGAGCCGCCGACAAGACATGCCGAAGGTTCTCGGCAACATGCCGGAGGATGTGAACGATCCGGTGCTGAAGGAGATCTTCGGTCTGGGCAAGGGCTTCTTCGACAACGTCCGCGGCGCAGCGGGTGGCGACGAATTGAAGGGCGTGCCGGCGAGCGCTGGCGTTTCCACCGGCCGCGCTCGGTTCATCGCCCACGCCGAAGACCTCGGCGATCTGCGCGAGGGTGAAATCCTCGTCTGCGAGTTCACCAGCCCGAACTGGACCCCGGCATTCACTCGGATCGCCGGGTGCGTGGCTGACCAGGGCGGTGCCCTCTCTCACACAGCGATCGTCAGCCGCGAGTACCGGGTGCCATGTGTAACGGGAGTCGCGGTCGGGACCAACACCATTCGCACGGGCGACCTGTTGGAGGTCGATGGAACGAGAGGGGTCGTCCGGATCCTTGAACGCGCCGTCACCGAGGACGTTCCATCGTGACGTCCGATCACGCTGCTGCCGACCACCGGACGACCTGGGACGCGTTGCCGCTGTCCGGATATCGCACGCTCGTCACCGGCGCGGCGAGCGGAATCGGTCGTGCGATCGCCCTCGGCTTCGCCGAAGCGGGTGCCGATGTCGCGGTGGTGGGAAGCCTCCGCGGCGGCGACCGGCTTCAGGCAGTCGTGGCTGAGGTTGAGGCTCGGGGGAGGAAGGCCATCGGAATGTCCGTCGACGTCTCGGACGACGCCGCTGTCGGCAGGATCGTTCAGGATGCGGCCGAGCGGCTCGGTGGGCTGGACACGGTCGTGGCGTGCGCCGGTGTGCCCGCTCCTTCCGGTCTTCCCGCGACCGCACGGCTCAGTGACATCAGCGCTGCACAGTTCCGTGAGGTGCTCGATGTCAATGTGCGCGGCGCGTGGTCGACGGTGCGATACGCGGTGCCCTATCTACGCCGATCGAGTCGATCGCCGTCGGCGATCACCATCGCATCGGTCGCGGCGAAGCGACCGACTCACGGGGCATATTCCGTGAGCAAGGCCGCCTTGTGGATGGCTACTCGCGTGCTCGCGGAGGAGCTCGCTGAGTTCTCGATACGAGCCAATTGCATCGCTCCAGGTTTCATCGACACGCCACTGTTCCGTCAAAGCGCGATTGATGCGAGCGGGACCGCCTCCGAGCGGGTGGCCGCGCGCGTGCCCCTGAGACGGATCGGGCGGCCAGAGGAGGTCGCGAGCACCGCGATCTTCCTGGCCAGCGGTCTCAGCGCCTATTTCACGGGGGCGCTCCTCAATCCGGACGGAGGTCACATCGGTGTCAACGCAGGAGGGTGAAGGCCCCATGGCATCCGGTACCGACCACACGTCGGGCGAGTTCGCCGAGCGGATCGCCCTCGTCACCGGCGGCGCATCCGGAATCGGTGAGGCCGTCGTTCGAGCCCTGGCAAGGCAAATGGCGCGGGTCGTGATCGTTGACCTATCCACTCGCCTTAGTGCCGGGGTGCAGTTGGTGAACGATCTCGGTGAGGATCGAGCGATGTTCGTCGAGGTCGATGTGCGCGACGACACAGCGATCGACGAGGCGTTCGACCAGGTTGAACAGCGGTGGGGCGTCGTCGATCTCCTCGTGACGAGTGCGGGCGTTGACAGCCATCCCGACATCGTGTCCCGCGTCCGCATGGACCAACTAGAACTGCGGCAGTGGGACTTCGTGATCGACGTCAACCTGATCGGGACATTCTCGTTTTGTCGGGCGTTCGCTGCACGCGCGATATCGGCTGGATCGCACGGCACGATCGTCACCCTGGCTTCGCTGGCGGCGCGTAAGCCCAAAGGTGGCGTCTACTCGGTCAGCAAGGCCGGAGTCTGGATGCTGACACGAGTGCTTGCCGCCGAACTGGGTCCGTACGGCATTCGAGTCAACGCCGTAGCCCCGGGATTGATCGACACGCCCATGCTCCGGCGGAGGACGGCACTCGGCGGAGCTCTCCCAGGAGCCGATCCCGGAATCCACTACGCCGACGACATCGCACGACTGCCACTGCGTCGCCTGGGGACGACAGCGGAGGTCTCCGACGCGATCCTCTACCTCGCCGGCAATGCAAGCACGTACGTGACCGGTTCGCTGATCTCGCCCGACGGAGGGTTCGCCTCCTTCGCTGGTGGGGGGTGACAGGAACGTTCGACCAACGGCTCACCCGGGTCGTTTTGAATGAGTCCCGCTACTGCGGG
>JBDUBG010000165.1:0-4180 GCA_040004215.1 Pseudolysinimonas sp.
TCGTCGGGTGATCGCCTATCCGATCTGGATGTGGCACTGGAGCGACCCCTCCGACCCGGCGCTACCCTGGCCCCAGTTCCGGACCCTCGACGTCGATCCCGCCGTCAAAGCTCGCGCGATCGCGGCATTTTCGTCACAGATCGACGGCCAAGATCCCACCCTTCGCCCCGAGATGCTTGAGCATTTTCTCGCCGAGCGAGAGGTGTACATCGAACTCGGTCCGGAGTCGAATGACCCTCCAGAACTCGGTGCCGACTACTTCGAAGAACTTCACCGTCGTCGTGACGATCCCTGGCGCTTTCTCACGCGCTGGTATGAGGAGCGAAAGCGTGCGATCGTCCTGTCCGGCCTGCTCGAGCGTCGATACGGCTCAGCGCTGGAGGTCGGATGCTCAATCGGTGTGCTCACCTCCGGGCTGGCTGACCGCTGTGACGAACTGCTCGCCGTCGACATCTCGGCCGCCGCAGTACACAGCGCGCAACAGCGAGTGGGCGCCCGCGCGCGCGTCGAACAGGTCGACGTTTCCGAACAATTTCCGTCCGGCCCCTTCGACCTCATCGTTCTCTCGGAGGTCGGGTACTACTTCTCGGCCGCACGTCTCGACGCCGTGCTCGTTGCCGCCCGCGGCGCCCTGAATCCGAACGGTGAGCTGGTGGCCTGCCACTGGCGGCACCCGGTCGAGAACTATCCACTGCTCGGTGACGAGGTCCATCGGCGGATCGGGATGCTGGGACTGCCCCGGCTCGTTCGGCACGAGGAAGACGACTTTCTGTTCGAGGTGTTCTCGAACGACGATCGATCCGTCGGTCGCCGCGAGGGGCTCGCGTGATGAAGCGGATCGGCGTGGTGATCCCGGCGCGAAACGAAGAAGATCTGATCGAGCGATGCGTGAGGTCCGTCGCCCGCGCTGCTGGGCTGGTCGACGTTGAGGTGTCGATCATCGTCGTCGCGGACGGCTGTTCAGACGCCACCGCCCGGCTCGCCGCAGCGTGCGGAGCCACCGTCGTCGAGATTGACGCGTCGAACGTGGGTGCCGCCCGCGCCGTCGGTGCCGAGGCGGCAATCGCCTGCGGTGCCGACTGGCTCGCCAATACTGACGCGGATTCGGTCGTCCCGAGCGACTGGCTGATCTCGCAGCTTGAGCTAGCGGCCGATGGCGCGGATACGACGGTCGGCATGGTACGTCCCGACTTCGCCGAACTCACTCGGGAGCAGCAGGACGTCTGGTGGCGAACCCATTCGCGTGGTGAAGCGTTGGGTCATGTGCATGGCGCGAACCTGGGCATCCGTGTCGCTAGCTATCTCGAAGTCGGCGGGTACCGTCCACTGCCAGAGCACGAGGACAACGACCTCGTTCACCGGTTGGCACGTTCACATGCCGTGCTGGCGACGACGCGCGGCGAGGTGGTGACCTCTGGTCGACTCGTCGGGCGCACCCCCGGAGGATATGCGCGGTATCTTCGCGAGATGCTAGACAGCGAACACATTCGAGACGCCGACGAACCGGAGGTGGCAGCATGACAGGCCAGGCTCACGCCGCCGTGATCT
Source organism: Pseudolysinimonas sp. (assembly GCA_040004215.1). GTDB lineage: Bacteria > Actinomycetota > Actinomycetes > Actinomycetales > Microbacteriaceae > Lysinimonas. The sequence goes on from JBDUBG010000165.1 coordinate 1,549, forward strand.
ACAACCCCATCAAGGTCGACCTGGATTCGCTCAAGGCTGAGGTCGGCGCACGCGACACGGCGAACGGGTGGGGCGAAACACTCTGGTTCTCAACCTCGGAGACCGATGCCGGCCAGGACGCGACCCGATCGGCGCTCAAGGCAGGCGCGACAATGGTCATCGCCGCAGGTGGCGACGGCACGGTGAGGGCGGTCGCCGAGGCAGTTTACGAATCCGATGCGGTGCTCGCCCTGTTGCCCTCTGGCACTGGCAACCTCCTGGCTCGCAACCTCAACCTCACTCTCGACGACATGGGCCACTCTCTCGATGTCGCCTTCTCGGGCACCGACCGATCCATCGACCTGGGTCTCATCGAGATCACCGACGAGAATCGCGAGGTCACGCAGCACGCCTACGTCGTCATGGCCGGCTTGGGGCTCGACGCCAAGATGCTTGCCAACACCGACGACGAGCTGAAGAAGCGGGTCGGATGGCTGGCATACGTCCGAGCCATGGCCGACGCGTTGCGCGACAAGAATGAGTTGACGTTCCGCTATCGGCTCGACGGCGATCGCACCCGATCGATGCGAGCGCACACCCTGATCGTCGGCAACTGCGGCGCCCTCCCTGGCAACATCGTTCTTCTGCCGGATGCGGCGATCGACGACGGTGAGTTCGACATCCTGTTGCTCCGCCCCGAGTCGGTGCTCGGGTGGCTTCAGATCTTCGCAAAAGTGCTGTGGGAGAACGGGATCGTTCGACGCACGGTGGCGGGCAGGCGTCTCCCCGTCTCTGAGGTGCACGCCATCCGCTACGCGCGGGGCCGCACGCTCGACGTGCAGCTCATGAGTCCCCAGCCCATCGAACTCGACGGTGACGAGTTCGGCATGGCGCTGGCACTGTCGACGTCCGTCAAGCCGGGCGGCTTGAGGGTCAGAGTCCCCAGTGCGGACATGGCCAAGCCGTCTCTGCTGCCCGCTGTGCTGAAGGGTGACATCCGTTGGGCTGCCACTCTGGGCCGGGTCGGCATCATCGCAGCGATCCTCGGCGCGGGCGCGGCGCTTGTCCTCCGGTCGCGACGTCACCGTTGCAAATAGCTGAGCACCGCCAGCACCCGTCGGTTGCTTGCCGGGTCGGCGTGGAGGCCGAGCTTGGTGAAGATGGTGCTCACAACCGGCTCTACCGTCTTGATGCTCAGGTGAAGCTGCGCACAGATCGCCGTGTTCGACATGCCCAATGCCATGAGTTCTAGCACCTGACGTTCGCGCCGGCTGAGGCTGCGCAGCGGTCCCGTCGCTCGTTGGCGACTGATGACAGCGCCCAGCCTGATGTGTGCGATCACGAGAGCCGCCTGCGAGGCGAGGTCGGTAAACAGCCGGCGTTCGGCCGTTGACAAGACGTCGGAGACGGAGCGATCGATGCTGATGGCGCCGATCACCTCGTTCTCTCGTCTCACCGCACGCACCTGCTGTCCGCTTTCGAGATCACGAAGACTCATCGGTGTTCCGAGGTCCGGGCTCTCTGGCCACACTCCGATGGGCTCCAGACGCTGCTCTGGCCCCATCCACAGCGCCGCTCCCGGAGCGGCCAATGCCGCGGCGGCTGCCCGAGCGATGCCGGTGGGCAACTCATCGGGCACCCCCTGACGTGAGAGCCAACTGAGGGCCGCATAGGCGGTGGTCTGCTGACCATGCACGATGACCCAGCCTGCTGCCACCGGGAGCAGGGTCGCGGCGAGGAGCCCGGCGACGGGCGTTCCGCCGACCGCAAGCCCGACCAAGAGCGCTGTCACCGACAGGGTCGCTGCCCCGGCCAACCACGCGAGCTGGCGTCGTACCTCGCCGTCGGCGGCCCGCCACCTGACCACGACAGCGACGACCCAGGTCAACTGGAACGCGACGTATGCCGGATGCGCCACCAACTCCCAAGCGCTCGCGATCGCCGTCGGCGCCACGGCGTTCAGAGGATGCGGCGTCGTGATCTGAGTGGCCGAGTATTCCACCGGCCAGATCGCTGAGTCGAGCGAGCACAGCACTGCCACCCCCACGACTGCCCCGGCGACCCATCGCCACCGGCGCGATGGCAGTCGGCCGTCGGGGAAGCAAATGACCGACAGTGTCGTCAACGCGAGCGCGATGGCAAGCGGCCAGACGCCGAGCCAGCCCCACCAGCGATCGAGCGCGGCCATCGGGGCGTGACCGAACTGGCGCCCGAAGAACATGACGCCCTCGACAGCGCCGGTGGCGAGAAAGAGAGCTCCCTCGCGATGGCCGGGCCGCTGATTCAGGATGTACGCGCCGACGAAGGTAAAGGCCAGCGCGAGCAACCCGTTGTGCAGATTGGGAAGCCAGACGCCGCGTGAGAACCCCGTCACGACCAGAACCACTACCGCGCTGATTGCGGCGAAAGGAACGATCGCTTGCAGCGGCCGCGCAGGGCTATCGGGCACCCGTTCATCGTGGCACGGATGCCGCCTGCAGAAACCAGGGTTTCCCCTGGCACCCGCGGGGAAAACCCCGGGGCGGCGCCCTGAGACTCGAGACACGCTTGAGTTCTCACCTGTTGAAAGGAAGAACATGACAACCTCGCCCCCCGCGCCGCCCGCACTCCGCGTCTCGACGCCCACCGACAAGTTGCTGACCGGCGCGCTTCT
>JBDUBG010000156.1:0-14107 GCA_040004215.1 Pseudolysinimonas sp.
GCAGCGCCGCGTCGAAGGCAGTCGGATCCCACGGCACCAGCACCGGCGCCTCGATTCCGCCGAAGCGAGCCAGGGTCTGCCGCACCTGGGCGGCCGCATTCAGACCGATCGCGCTGGAACGCAGCTTGTTGATCACGGTGACAATCCGATCCGGTTCGACTAGTTCCGCCAGCTCGGCGTGCGCTCGAAGGAACCGCGACAGCCCAATCGGGTCAGCGGCTCCCACCGCGACGACACGATCGGCCGAGCGCAACACCTCGATCGTCGCGGCGTTGCGGCGTGGAGCGTTGAGGTCGGTCATCAGCTCTTCGTCGTGTTCGAAGCTGGCGGCGACGTCGACCACGGTCACCTCGGCGCCGTCGCGCGCGGCGGTCAGCACGCCGGCGACGCGATCGGCGGTGAGCTCGGGCCAGCGGCTGGCGCGCCCCAGGCCGGTGAGCACCTGGATGTCGCCACGGCCCGCTCGCTGCGGCTGCGCGATCCGTTCGAACTGAGCCCGGTCGAGGGCGCCCGATCCGGCCAGCCGACACGCGGCCGCGAATCCGGGCGCCTCGTCAAGCAACCCCAGGGCAGGCGCGATGGATGCCGCGTGCGTGTCGGCGTCTGCCAACGCGACCCTCACCCCCGCCTCGGCCAGCTCGGCGGCCAGCGCGATGGCCAGGCTCGTTCGGCCCGGTGCGCCATCCGGCCCCCAGACCGCGATGATCCTGCCGCGGCGGGGCGGCAGCTCGGCGTCACCTGGAGAGGCCGACATGCGTACGGGGCGCAGGCGGGTGTCTTCGTCGACCTCATCGGAGGTCGCGGTAGGCGGATCGGCAGGCAGATCGGCGGGCGGGTCAGCGATCGGTGCACGACGAGGTGCCCACTCGAAGGGCGCATCCACCGGATCGACCACCCCGAGCGAGGCAGCGAAGCGCCGTTCCTGCACCGAGGCCGCAACCACGAGCAGCCGAACACCGATGGCGTCGCAGGCCGCAACGACTCGCAAACTCAGGTACTGCGCAGACGCGGCCGCGACTGCCAGTTCTGGCCGAGCCGTCTCGAGCTGCGCCGCCAAGTCATCGGCACCCGAGCAGCGCGCGACCACCCGGTGACCGTGTCGGCCGGCTTCGGCAACCAGCCGTTGCTCTTCGGCCAGGGGAAGCGCGAGCGCAACCGAGGTCACGAGCCGCTGCCCTCTGCCCCGCTCGCCTCGGCGATGGGGATACCGGCTGGCACCACCGCGAGAGCTGCCTTCTGGGCGATGGCCTGCAACAACCGCGCAACCCGGGTGCGGGGAACCAACACCTCGACCGAACTGCCGGAGTTGGCCACTGAAAATCCGCTCGACTCGTCGAGAACCTTGACGATGATTGCCCCCGACACCAGCACGGTCGGCACGCGTGCCCCCACGAGCCCGTCATCGGCCGTGCTGGGGGTTGCGCCGTTGGGCTCAGCCGAAGTGCTCACGATCCCCATCCCATCCTGATCAGGAGCCGCCCAGATATCGACAGAAGCCCCCGGCACGACGGCGCCACTGACTCGTGTCGCCAGTTGCAACACCAACGAGGTGGAGCGAACGCCCACCGTGCTGCCGACGGCCGAAGTCGGCAGCAGCTGTCCCTTCGCAACGGGCTGCGTGACGACCAGGCCACCGCTCGGGATGTCGCCTACCGCCAGATAGAGCCGGTCCGAGCCGTCGAGGGCGACGCTGCGCTGCACCAGGTCGCCGGCGTCGACCCGCTCGCCGGTCGCCAGCGCCGCCGCCGCCGCATACACCGTGACACGGCGATCCGCGGCGGTCACGATGCCGAAGACACCGGCGACAGAGCCGACCACGAGCAGCACGCCGAGCACCAGTCGCAGGTCGGGAGCGTTGCGACGTCGGCGAGTTGTGGCATCCGGATTAGGCATGACGACCTCCGAGCTAGCACGAGCAGGAACGGCCCTATGGTCGCGGCAGCCCCGCCGAGACGCCGCGAGTTATCCACACGGCGGTTGCGCCCCGATCCTGCGCCCCATAATCGAGCCATGGCAGCCGCATCCACGCCCGGATCCGGGCCCGCATCGTCGGGCCTCGGCCGTTTCTTGACCCTGGCCGACACCGCAGAGGTGCTCAACCTCTCGGCGAGCCAGGCCTATGCCCTGGTGCGTTCGGGCGAGTTGCCCGCGATCAAAATCGGCGGCAGCGGGCATTGGCGGGTGGAACGCGAGGTACTCGAGGCCTACATCGTCGGCAAGTACGAAGAAAATCGCCGTCGCAACTTGTGGAATCAAGCAGAGTTCGCCGATATCCCCGAGTTGTTCGTTGATCGCGATCGCTAGCGAGCCTCAAGCCGCACGAGCACCAACTCGTCGAATGGCAGAATCCGGATGCGGCCTACCGCAGCCGCCCGCCGTGGCACGCCGACTTCGTGCTCTGCCAGGTCGAGGTGGTCGCGGCCGACTCGGTCGATCGTGCCGTGTAGCGTCTGCCCGGATGCCGTGCTCACCTCGATGGCCGCGCGTCGTCGACACAGATCTCTGAGCACGAAAGCGATTCCGAGCCGCGCCGAGAGCAACACTGCCGGCCCCGCAGCCGCTTCAGCGACCACGCTGCGCGCCAGTTGCTCTGGTGTGGGAAGCACTCCGGCGACCGCCGACAGCGGAACAACGCACGAACCGCGCCGCGCGCCGATCAGTTCTCCGGCGATCCAATCCCTGCCGACCGAATCGACCGACACCGTGACAAGAGTGCCGTCTCGCAGGGCCAGCCTGAGTCGCTCGGGCGCACCCTCGCCGGGCCGGGTCATCGCGACCACCCGGTCACGCACACTGAGCCGACCGAGCCGCAAGCGCTCCTCTTCCGCGAGCAGATCCCCCTCTTCTGCCCCGAGCTCCTGCTCAAGCTGGCTCTCGAGATCGTCGAAGAGGTTGTCCCAGCGCATGCGGCGACGTTATTCACGGATGCCGGCGGCCTCCAAGGTTATCCACAGGGGAGTTCTGCCCATCGACAAGATCTCGGATCGCATGGTTGGGTGTTCCCACCCCCGGCCGGGGACGAGTCCCCAGCCCGATTCGGAGGGCCACATGAGCACATTTGACGGCACCGTATTTCACGGCACCGCGTTCGACGACGACGCATTCGACGGCACCGCGGCACGCGCGCTTCGGCCACGCTTCGACTCCGAAGACTTCTTTGGGCATCAGCCGACATCGACATCGGCCCTGCCAGACCCCACCCCGTTGCTCGAGAACCTCACGCGCTGCGTGATCGAGATCTTGGCGGGTGCGCGCGAACTCGAGCAGATTGCGCGCTGGGTCAACGACGACGTATACCGGCACCTGCTCAAGCGGGTCGTCATCTCGACCAGGGCGCGGCAGGCAAAAGGGCAGACTCCCGTGCGGCCGTCGTTCTCGCTCGGTTCAACGACGGTGTGTGAGCCTCGCGATGGCGTCGTAGAGGCGGTGGTCGTGGTGCGCGGCCGGGCACGCGCCCGAGCGGTGGCGATCCGGCTCGAAGGGCTGGACCGGCGCTGGCGAGCAACAGCCATTCACGTTCTTTAGTTTGTGGGCGGCCCTCGGCTGGGCGCGTCCGACCGCGAGTGTTCGGGTTGTTCAGGGCCCGGCACTCACCGGATCAGCCCGCGGCGTGTACCGCGGTGGCGAGCGTCTTGAGCTGGTCGAGGGTGATTGTTGCGTCGCCCTTCTCGAAGCTGCTCTGTCCCACCGCGATCGCCGTCTGGCCCCAGACCACGACGAGCTCCGGAAAAGAACTCGCGTACAACGCTGAGTCGCCAATGCCGCTTTGCGGTTCGAGCTTGCCGCCCGTCGCCTCGTTGAACGTGCTCGCGGCGTCGGCAGGATCGCTTGTGGCGACCTGGATGGCGAACTGCTCTTTCATCGAGGCAGTGCCATACAGGCAATACGCTGCATCTGCCATCGAGGCGGCGGGAAGTGCGGTCTCGGTCGAGTCGGTATACGAGCGCTTGAGAATCGAGTTCACCTTCGAGATCGGCAGCAGGCCGCAGACACCATCGGTCGAGACCGAACCCGCGGGCGCGGCAGGGGGCGACGCCGCGGCCGAGCCGGCGGCTGCACCACCGGGTGCGCCTCCCCCCGCGGACGAGCCAGCACCGGGAGAACCGGTGGAGCATGCGCAAAGGGTGACGGCGACGACGACCAACGGCACTGCGAGCCAAAGACGAGAGGGGAGCATGAGATTCCTTCCAGAGAGGTCGTTGCCATCCTCATCGGCGGCCGTAACGGGCGCGTAACGCCCGCGCTTTCCCTCTTCCGCCGCCCGCAGCATCCTGCTTGAATGGCTGCGCCGGCGAATGCCGGAGGGATTCCGAGCGAGAGGAGCGTGCCATGACGACGGTTGTCGTGCCCGTTTTTGCACCTCATTCACCCTCAGGGGCAGCTCGCAGCTGATCGCATGTCGATCGCCGGTCGCCCCGTGTCACTTGGAGCGATCTTCTTGTTCTTGGACGAGTCCTTTTCTTACGATTCTTTTGTTGTGCCCACCTTCGCCGGGTTCGAACCTGGCGCGGGCCAGCGCTGGAGCACCTGGCCGGCGATCACCCCCAGCGAGCGCGGTCCTGCGCCCTGGCCCGAGTGGCTGGTGACGAGCGCCGGCGCCTTCGATACCGAGCTCGGCGTTGTCAAGTCGGGCAAAGAGGCCGACGTGTTCCTGCTGGAACGCGCGATACCCGACGACCCGTCGGCGAGCTGCATCCTCGCGGCAAAGCGCTACCGAGGCGCCGAGGTCAGCGACTTTCACCGAGCCGAGCGCTACCAGGAGGGTCGCCGCCTGCGGAACACCCGTGACACCCGGGCCATCGCACGTGGCTCGTCCTATGGCCGAGCTGTCGCGGCAGGGCGCTGGGCTCGCGCCGAGTTCGACGCGCTGTGTCGCCTGGCCGAGGCCGGGGTCGCGGTGCCATACCCGGTGCAGGTGCACGACACCGAGTTGCTCATGGAGTTCATCGGCGACGACCGCGAGGCCGCTCCCCGGCTCGCACAAACCCGAGCGACCGGCGACGAACTGCGGGATCAGTTCGAACAGGTCGTCGCGATCATGCACGGCTTCGCACGCATCGGTTCGGCGCATGGTGACTTGTCGGTATACAACCTGCTCGTGCACCGGGGCCGGGTCGTCGTAATCGATCTTCCGCAACTCGTCGATGTCGTGGCGAATCCCGGCGGGATGGCGTTTCTCGAACGCGACTGCGCAAACATCTGCAACTGGTTCACGCGCCGTGGCCTCGAAAGCTATGCCGATGAGTTGCTCGCTGACCTGGTGGCCGAGCTATTCGAGTGACTCAGTTCGCCACCCCACCAAGAGGGGGAAAATATTGCACTTGACGCAGGAATGCAGACGTGTAATATTGCAAGGTCTGCAAAAACAGCACGCCACCGTCGGCACTCGCAACGTCGACTTACCCCGTCGTGTGGGTGGAGTCCGACTCATCACTCCGTTACTAAGGACTCACTTGTCTCTCGCAACCGCGCCGGTCACGGCCGCCCCGGGCTCCAACCCCGGTTCTCGCTCGGACTCCTCCTCGGAGGTCTCCAAACCGATCATGTCTCACCGGCAGATTCTGCTGGTCATCTACGGCCTCATGGCCGGGATGTTCCTCTCATCGCTCGACCAGACCATCGTCGGCACGGCGATCCGCACAATCGGCGACGACCTCCACGGTCTCAGCGACCAGGCCTGGGTCACCACTGCCTACCTGATCACCTCAACAATTGCGGTGCCGATCTACGGCAAGCTCTCTGACATCTTCGGCCGGCGCCCGCTGTACATCTTCGGCATCGTTGTCTTCCTGCTCGGCTCGCTGATGTCATCGTTCTCGACGTCGATGTTGATGCTGGCCGGCTTCCGCGCCTTCCAGGGCATCGGCGCCGGTGCTCTCATGTCGCTTCCGCTGGCGATCATGGGCGACATGCTCGCTCCGCGTGAGCGCGCCAAGTACCAGGGCTACTTCCTTGCCGTCTTCGGCGTCTCGTCGGTGATCGGCCCGCTCGTCGGCGGCCTGTTCGCCGGCGCGAACCAGATTCTCTTCATCTCAGGATGGCGCTGGGTCTTCCTGATCAACATCCCGATCGGCATCATCGCCCTGCTGATGGTGATCGCGTTCCTCCACTTGCCGAAGTTCCACGCCGGCTCGAAGCCACGCATCGACTGGTGGGGTGCGACCGCGGTCATTGTCACACTCGTTCCCGCGCTTCTCGTCGCCGAGGAGGGCCGCACCTGGGGTTGGAGCTCCGCCCTCTCGATCGCCTGCTACGTCATCGCGGGGGTCGGCCTGGTGTCGTTCATCCTCATTGAGCGCGCCATGAAAACGGATGCGCTCATCCCGCTCCGGCTCTTCAGCTCGCGCGTGTTCTCGATGGCTACCGTCATGGGAGTGCTGGTCGGCTTCGGCATGTTCGGTGCGATGCTGACCCTGCCGCTCTACCTTCAGATCGTGTTCGGGCTGAGTCCAACCGCATCCGGCTTCGCCACGTTGCCCATGATGGCCGGACTGATGATCGCGTCGATCGGCTCGGGCCAGATCATCGCGCGGACCGGCAGATACCGAATCTTCCCGGTGACCGGCACCCTGGTCACCACCCTCGGCTTCTTGGTGTTGACGTTCATCACGGTCGACAAACCGCTCTGGTTCATCATGATCCCGATGTTCCTGATCGGCCTCGGTCTCGGTCAACTCATGCAGACGCTGACCCTTGCCAGCCAAAACTCTGTCGCTCCCAATCAGATGGGCGTGGCAACCGGCGTCGCCACCTTCTTCCGCCAGATCGGCGGAACGTTGGGTGTCGCCGTGCTCCTCTCGGTACTCTTCGGGGCACTCCCCGGCAACATCGTCACGGCGACCGCCGACGTGAAGACGCTGAGCCCCGCATTGAGCGCCGCTCTCACACCGAGCGTGGCGACAGCCGACGGCAACAAGGCGATCATGAAACAGCTCTGGACGCCGATCGTGAGCCCGATCAGAACCAACATTCAGAAGCAGCTCGACTCGGCGGCGTCCCAGGCCAAAGCTGCAGCGGATGCCGCGGTGACCCAGAAGGTCACCGACGCGGTCAACGCTCAAGTTGCGGCAGGAGCCATCCCGGCAACTGCGGCATCGGCGATCATCTCTCAGCAGGTCGCGGCTGCGACTCCCCCGGCCGAAGCTGCCGCACTCACCGCGGTGGCGAAGGCAGCCCACGCGAATGTCGTCGGCACGTCTCTTCGGGTGGACTGGGCGAATTCCAGCCAGCGTCAGTTCTACGTCGACAAGTTGACCCCGGCTCTCGTCAAGGAGATCAAGAAGGGCAACTCGAAGACGAACAGTTCGGCGAGTAGCGCGACCAGTGACACCTCGTTCCTGAACGGCGCAGACCCGAGGCTCACCAAACCATTCATGCAAGGCTTCAACACCTCGGTCATCGGTATCTACTGGATCGGCTTCGGGGTGCTCCTGCTGGCGTTCATCATGTCGTTGTTCTTCCGTGTGCCGCCCCTGCGTCAACGGTCGGCGTTGCAGGAGCAGGCGGATGCCGCCGGCGTGACCGACACCGGCAGCATCAAGGCGCAGGTTCGCGAGGCCGAACTGGCCTCCGTCGAAGACTGATGACTATGACTACCGTCGACAGCGACCGCTTCGCGGAGTCTGGGCTCGAGCCCGGGCTCCGCGAGCGGAAGAAGCAGCAAACCCGGCAGTCCATCCATGAGGCAGCGTTCCGGCTGATCGACGAGCAGGGGCTCGAGGCGACCACCATCGACCAGATCTGCCAGGCAGCAGAGGTGTCGAGTCGTACCTTCTTCAACTACTTCCCGTCGAAGGCGGCGGCGCTCTTGCAACTGCCAGAGACTCCGATCACCGCGGAGGCGAGAGAGCGGTTCCTCGCCGCCCGTGGCGGTCTGGTCTGGGCCGTGTGCGATGCGGTCGGCAGCAGTTCGGATCGTCGGCCAGATCACCTGCAGATGAAGAAGCTCATCGTCCGTCATCCAGAACTGATCACGATCGTGTCGGGCATGATGCTCGAATTGCGCACCCAGTTCGTGGCCCTCGCAGCCGAACGGTCGACCACGGCAGAGCAAGCAGAACTTGCCGTCGCGCTGGTGATGACCGCTCTCGCACGAACCATGCACGAGGACGAGTCGGATGCCCCGCTGGTCGCCCGACTCCGGCACACCGTCGAGCAGCTACGCGACGCCTTGGACGCGCAACTGCCCGAACGGTAACAAGCGGCGAACCGTCGACCCCTAGCTGACGTGCGGATCGTTCGAGGTGATCGCAATCTGGCTGGTCACCAGATCTTCCGGCAGTTCGAGCGGCCGACGACCGTAGTACTTCTGGCCTTTGCGATAGAAGACGATGACCGGCACGATGCCGATCACCAGGGCGCCGATGCCGATCGCGATGACGATCGGCGTTGACGCGGGAATCGCCAAGATGAAGATCGACACCATGAAGATGGCTCCGATGCCTGGCCAGAGCGCGATGAAGATGAAGTTCTTCACCGACTTGAAGACGATCCTGCGGTACGCGACGATCACCGCGATGGCAGCCAGCGCGTAGTAGAACGCGATCTGCAAGCCGATTGATGAGACGGCATCCGAGAGGATCTGCCCGATGCTCCCCAGGAAGTTTGACCCGACGAACAGGATGAGCGACACACAGGTGACCACGATCGTCGCGACCGCGGGGGTGCGCCAGCGCTTGTGAGCGCGCCCGAAGACGAGCGGGATGGTGTGGTCGCGGCCCATTGCGAAGAGTGTGCGGGTGACTTGGATCAGAGTGGTCTCGAGGGTGGCGATGGTCGACAGTGCGACGGCGATGATCAGGATCTTGCCGCCGATCCCCGGCCAGATCTCTTCGCCGAGAATGCTCAGCAGGTTGCCGTTGCTGTTCTCGATGGTCTTGGCCGGCAGGATGACATTCACCGCGATCGTGAAGACCTCGAACAGCAGGAACACGATGATGACGCCGATGATGCCGCCGCGGCCTGCCGCCTTGCGGCCGTTCTTGGTCTCTTCGTTGAGGTTCGACGAGACGTCCCAGCCCCAGTAGTAGAAGGCCGCGATCAGGGCACCGGCCACGAAACCGCCCACGCCGTTGAAGTGACTGAAGCCGAGCCAGCTCCACGAGAACGACGGTCCGGCGTGGTCGCCCGTTGCCGCGTGGAAGATGGCGAGAAAGGCGAAGAGCACCAGAATGGCGACCTCAACTGTCGACATGATCCACTGCGCTCTGGCCGTCACTCGAACCCCGAGCAGCACGGCCGCCGCCATGACAAGGAACCAGACGGCGCCAACCACGGTGACCAGCACCGTGTTGTTCGCCGCCTTGGGGTCGAACAGTGACACCGTTGCCGCGCCAGCGGGCAGGGCACCGGCAACCATGAAGATGGTGGCCGAGACAACCAGTGCCCAGCCCGCGAAGAAGCCCAGGATCGGGTGTAGAGCCCGCCCGACCCACGAATATGCGGCGCCCGCGTTGACGTCGGCCCGGCCGAGGTACGAGAACGCCCAGGCGATCCCGAGCATCGGCAGCCCGCACCACAGGAGCGCTGCCGGGCCCGCCAGACCGGTTGCGGCGATGAGCACCGCGGTCGTGGCGGCGATCGAGTATGCGGGTGCGCTCCCCGCGACGGCCATCACGATGGAGCCGGCAGCGCTGACGCCATCTGCTCTCAGTTCGTGATGCGCTTCGCGGGCGGGGGCGAGCTTGGTCATGGCAATCTCCTGACGCATCGTTGCGGGCTAGCGAGACGGTAGCAGTCCGCCGCCCCCGCGACAAGAGCGTTTCGACGGATTCCGTACCCGAATATTGATTTCGCCGCCGGAACCGCACCTAGACGCAACGAATTCAACGAAACCGGTACACCTACGCCGGGTCACAGAGCGAGCGGCGACCTGTTGCCTACCAGTCTTCTGTGCCCGGATCGCCCTTGAACGGCCCAACAATGCGGGAGGTGATCCAGCCGCCATAGAAGCCACCCGCCTGCGGTTCGACCAGCTCACCGTCGACGAGGCAGGCGTCCATCCGGCCAGGGTAGAGGCTCACGTAGTCGCGCAACCGCTCGTAGCCGACCTGCGGCTCGGGATAGAACCAGGCGGCCGATTCAATCAGGTCTCCACCTGCCGCAATGCTCAGGTAATGGGCCTCACCCTTGAACTCGCAGTAGCTGAGCCCCGGCGCCGGCAACAGCACCCCCTCGGCGAAGGCGTCACGCGGCAGGTAGTAGGCCGGTGGATGACTCGTCTCGAGCACCCGCAACGAGGCGACAGTATCTGCTACTACCTCGCCGCCAAAACGGACGACGACGCGCTCAGCGCTCGGTTGCACCCGCGGCGGACGCGGGTAGTCCCAGACGGATTCCTGCCCGGGTGCTGGCGCGATCCGATCTGGCATGCGACGAGCGCTAGCGGCGCTTGTCTTGTGCGCGACGCTCTGCCCGGTTTGCCGGCGCTTGCTCACTATCGGTTCGCTGACCGAAGGCGCCGCGCGCTCCGCCCTGAGCCGGCTGACCACCCTGCGAGGCAGCCGGTGCGGCAGACGGTTCGCCGCCCTGGCCGAAAGCGGGACCGACGGTGGCATCCGCCTGGCGCTGCTGAGCCTGCTGAGCGAGAGCTGTCGCAGCCTTCTCGAGCTGGCCGCGCTGGTTGCGCACCTCCACCTCGCCCTGGGCATCCGCGCTCGGCGCCGAATAGCTGAAACCAGCCTCCGGGTCGCCGGGCGAGCCGAGACCGCGTGCGGCGACCCGCGCCTCGCCATCGCCGCCGGTCACCTCGACCTCGAGGTTGTACAGGAAGCCAACTGACTCCTCGCGGATCGCCCCCATCATGTTCTGGTACAGCGAGAATCCTTCGCGCTGATACTCGACCAGCGGGTCACGTTGCGCCATCGCGCGCAAACCGATGCCGTCTTTCAGGTAATCCATCTCATAAAGGTGGTCGCGCCAGCGGCGGTCGATCACAGAGAGCACGACGCGGCGTTCCAGCTCGCGCATGGCGGGTTCACCCAGCTGTTCTTCGCGCGTGCTGTATGCGATGCGGGCATCAGACAACACCTCGTCTGTGAGCACCTTCGGCGTCAGTCGGCCCTTGCTGATCTCACTCAACACCTCGTCAACTGTGATCGAAACCGGGTAGAGCGTCTTCAACTCTGTCCAGAGCGCGTCAAGATCCCAGTCGTCGCTGGCACCGTCATTGGTGTGCACGTCAACGACTTCGGTGACGACGTCAACGAGGAACTTCTGTACGCGGTCTTGCAGGTCATCGCCCTCCAAGATGTGTCGGCGATCGCTGTAGATCGCCTCGCGCTGGCGATTCAGCACGTCGTCGTATTTGAGCACGTTCTTGCGAATCTCAGCGTTGCGCGCCTCGACCTGCGACTGCGCAGACCGGATGGCGCGGCTCACCACTTTGGATTCAATGGCCAGATCGTCAGGAACCGACGACCGCCCCATGAGAGCTTCGGCAGCACCGGAGTTGAACAGGCGCATCAGGTCGTCTTGGAGCGACAGGTAGAAGCGGCTCTCGCCCGGGTCGCCCTGACGGCCGGAGCGCCCGCGCAGCTGGTTGTCGATGCGGCGCGACTCGTGGCGCTCTGTGCCGAGCACATAGAGTCCACCCGCGTCGACCACCTTGGTGGCCTCGGTCTCGACGGCCTTCTTGGTCGAGTCGTAGACGGCATCCCATGCTGCCTCGTACTCGTCGGGCGTATCGATGGGGCTCAGCCCCTTGTCGTGCATCTGCGCGACCGCGAGGAACTCGGCGTTGCCGCCGAGCATGATGTCGGTTCCACGGCCGGCCATGTTGGTGGCGACGGTGACGGCGTTCAGTTGCCCCGCTTGCGCGATGATCGCGGCCTCGCGCGCGTGGTTCTTCGCGTTCAGCACCTCGTGCTTGACCCCGCGCTTGGCGAGCAGGCGCGAGAGGTACTCGCTCTTCTCGACGCTCGTCGTTCCGACCAGAACGGGCTGCCCGGCGCGGTGGCGCTCCACGATGTCTTCGACGACCTGGTCGAACTTGCCCGTCTCGTTCTTGTAGACGAGGTCTGACTGGTCTTTGCGAATCATCGGCTTGTTGGTCGGAATCACGATCACGCCGAGCTTGTAGGTGCTCATGAACTCGGAGGCCTCAGTCTCGGCCGTTCCGGTCATCCCAGACAGCTTCGAGTACAGCCGGAAGTAGTTCTGCAAAGTCACGGTGGCCAGCGTCTGGTTCTCGGCCTTGACCTGAACGCCCTCCTTGGCCTCGATTGCCTGATGGATGCCCTCGTTGTAGCGGCGCCCGACCAAGATGCGGCCGGTGTGCTCGTCGACGATCAGCACCTCGCCGTTCATCACGACGTAGTCTTTGTCGCGCTTGAACAGCGCACTCGCTTTGATCGAATTATTCAGAAACGAAATCAGTGGGGTATTCGCCGACTCGTAGAGGTTGTCGATGCCGAGGTAGTCTTCAACCTTTTCGATGCCGGGCTCCAGGACGCCGACAGTGCGCTTCTTCTCGTCGACCTCGTAGTCGTCGCCCTCAACCAGACGGTTGGCGATGCTGGCGAACTCGGCGAACCAGCGGTTAGCCTCACCCGATGATGGCCCCGAGATGATGAGGGGCGTGCGCGCCTCGTCGATCAGAATCGAGTCGACCTCGTCGACGATTGCGAAATGGTGGCCACGCTGCACCATGTCGCTCGCGGTCCATGCCATGTTGTCGCGGAGGTAGTCAAAGCCGAACTCGTTGTTCGTGCCGTATGTGATGTCGGCGGCGTACTGATCGCGGCGCTGCGCGGGAGTCTGACCGTTCAGGATGACTCCGGTGGTCATGCCGAGGGCACGGAACACGCGGCCCATGAGCTCTGACTGGTAGCTCGCGAGATAGTCGTTCACCGTGATCACGTGGACTCCACGAGACGTCAGCGCGTTGAGATACGCGGCCGAGGTCGCGGTAAGAGTCTTGCCCTCGCCGGTCTTCATCTCGGCGATGTTGCCGAGATGCAAGGCAGCACCGCCCATCAGCTGCACGTCGAATGGCCGCATACCGAGAGTGCGCTTTGCTGCCTCCCGTACGGCGGCGAACGCCTCAGGAAGCAGGTCATCGAGTGACTCGCCACCGGCGTAGCGCTCCCGCAACTGCACGGTTTCGTCGCGAAGTTCGTCATCGCTCAACTCAGAGAACGCGTCTTCGAGATGGTTGACCGCGACCGCATAGTTCTTGAGTCGGCGCAGGGTGCGACCCTCGCCGACACGCAGCACTCTTTCGAGGACATTCGCCACGGGGTTGACTCCACTCGCTTGTTTTGAGGCACGCTCGCGCCCACCGTTACCGGCGCGTAATTCTAGCAAGCCTACCGAGTGGGCTCCTGGGAGTCCCGAAGGCGGCTGGCCCCCGTCCTAGTCAGAAGCGGGGTCAGCGCGCACCTCGTGCCGCCATCAACTCGTCGGCGGGTTCTTCGAGACCGATCACGCCGTAGTCCCAGCCGATGCGGCGGTAGACGACGCTCGGGCGATCACTCACCATGTCGACGAACAGGAAGAAGTCGTGACCGACCAACTCCATGCGGTCGACGGCTTCTTCCTTTGTCATGCGCTCAGCCGGGAAGACCTTGTCGCGGATGACGATGGGACTCCACTCTTTTTCATCGTCTTCAGAAACCACCGGGACGGAGCCGGTCACCACGCGGTTGATCACGTCCGGGCTGGCTGGGGTCAGGTCTGTCGTCGCGAAGCCACCGGCTGCCGCTTCGCGGAGCGAGGTCGGACGGTGCTGTCCGCGATGCACCTTCTTGCGGTCTTTCGCCTGCCGGATGCGCTCGATGAGCTTGTCGAGGGCCATATCGAACGCTGCGTACTTGTCGGCACCGCCAGACTCCGCACGCACGATCGGACCGGGGCCGATCAGAGTAAGTTCAACGCGATCATCACCGCTAGATCCGTGCGTCTCGTGATGCCGGCAGACGCGGATTTCCAGGGCGAGAGCCTTGTCGGCGAGGTGCTCCACCCGTTCGGCCTTCTCGATGGCGTAGTCCTCGAAGCGATCTGGAATCCCCACTCCGCGACCGGTAACCGTGATATCCAAGGCAGCCTCCTCCTGCTCCTTGCGGCGGAAACCGTCCGGGTCAGGCGGTTTCTCGTCCGCACTTTTGCC
>JBDUBG010000390.1:0-4156 GCA_040004215.1 Pseudolysinimonas sp.
GCACCATGAAGAACTCGTCGAGGTTGCTCGCGAAGATGGCCAGGAACTTGGCGCGCTCGAGCAGCGGCTGGTTTGGGTCTTCAGCGAGTTCGAGCACGCGTTGGTTGAACGCCAACCAGCTCAGTTCGCGGTCGAGAAAGCGATCAGGCGGCAGCGTGCCGTCATCCACCAGAACAGGTTCTGCCTCGTCGTCATCGAGCAGATCGGCGGCGATCGTGGCATCACCGAGGGGACTGTCGCTCTCCATCGACCCATCATGGCATTTTCACGTGAATGGGCGGTGAACGACGGCGCTGGTCTAGCTGACCGGTGCGGGCAACCGTTCGTTCTCGTCGTCATAGACATTGAAGCGATAGCCGACGTTGCGCACGGTGCCGATCAACGACTCCAGGTCGCCTAACTTGGCGCGAAGGCGTCGCACGTGCACGTCGACCGTGCGAGTACCGCCGAAATAGTCGTAGCCCCACACCTCGCTGAGCAACTGTTCTCGGGTGAACACGCGCGACGGATGTGTTGCCAGAAAGCGCAGCAGCTCGAACTCTTTGTATGTCAGGTCGAGAGGTCGACCGTGCACCTTGGCAGAGTAGCTCGCCTCGTCGATGACGACGCCGGAGGCCTGGATCTTGGATGATGACTTCTCTTGGGCAAAACGTCCGATCACGAGGCGGATACGGGCATCCACTTCTGCAGGGCCGGCCGTCTCGAGCAGCACGTCATCGATGCCCCAGTCAGCAGACACCGCTGTGAGTCCGCCTTCGGTGAGCACCAGCACGAGAGGAACCGTCACTCCGGTCGTGGTCAGGATCTTGCACAGCGACTTGGCGCTCGCCAGATCTTGACGCGCATCAACGAAGATCAGGTCGGCGGCCGGGGCGGTGATCAACGCGGCGGGCTGCGCAGGAATGGTTCGCACGCGATGGCTGAGGAGCCCGAGCGCAGGCAGAACGTCGCCGTCGACCGCAGAGGTCAGGATCAACAGCTGGGCCACAAGGTCCTCCAAAATGCGTACCTCACAGTGTATCGACCGATTCTGCGGCACTCTTCTTCGTCTCTGCGCGACGGTACGATCACCTCATGGCCTGGTCGCTTCGCAGTGTGGTGCCCGTGTGGGTGCTCGCGCTCGCTGGCGCCATCGTGGTGGGTGTGCTCGCGCCAGCTTCCACGCGCACGGTCACCTCGCTCACCTGGCTGCCCATCGTGCTGGCCGGATCGGTGCTGGTGACATTCGTCATCCAGCTGGCGTTGCAGCGCAAAGAGGGCCTCGTGATCCGGATGATGGCCAGCCTCGGCGGCGCGCTGGTGATCTGCGCGGTGGCGACCGGCATCCTCGCCCTCGCGTGAACGTAGACTGAAGCCATGATTCTCGCCCTGGAGTTGCTCTTCGTGGGCCTGCTCGTGCTCGCCGGGCTGGCCATCGCGTTCGTCTCGGTGACAGTGCTCTACAACCTGTTCCGCGGCCAGTCCTAGCCGCGGCGCGCGGTGCGGTCACATGTTCGAACTTGACACCACCCTGCCTGCTGAAGTCGTGCCGCTGTCGTGGCTGCTCGGCATCTGGGAAGGCAGCGGCGTCGTCGCGTACCAGCTCGGCGACGAGACTCGTGAGCACGAGTTCGGTCAGCGCGTCGCGTTCACCCAAGATGGCACCCCACACATTCAGTACAGCTCGTCGACGTGGCTTTTCGGTGCGCCGGATCCCGGGTCCCCGGATGATGCACCGGCACCCGCTCCGACTCCGCTGTTCTCCGAGATCGGATACTGGCGCCTCGCCCGGCGACTGGGCGTGGCCGACGCCGGACCGGGCATGCTCCCCGGCATCGGAGAGCCGGTTTTCGCCACCGCCGACGAGGTCGAGACGTTGCGCACCGCAGATGGCGCCTTCGAGCTCGAGGTGTCGATCATCCATCCCGGCGGCGTGAATGAGCTCTACCTGGGCCAGGTGAAGGGCGCGCGCATCGACCTCGCGACGGATGCGGTCGTGCGCTCCGCCTCGGCGAAGGAGTACGCGGCGGCCACACGTCTCTACGGCCTGGTCGACGACCACCTGCTGTGGGCGTGGGACATCGCAGCTCTCGGCCAGGACCTGCGCACCCATGCATCGGGGAGGCTTGCCCGTGTCGAGTGACGACGCCGCAGTGCTGCCGGTCGACCCCTTCACCTTGCGCCAGGGTGCGGTCGGGGCGCCGCCTCTGCACTATGGCAACCCGCTCGGTGAGCAGCGCGAGTTGGCCGCCGGCCACGCCATCGTTGACCTGTCGGATCGTGACGTGCTCTCGGTCAGCGGCCCGGATCGGCTGAGCTGGCTCGACTCGCTCACCTCGCAGCGGCTGAACGGCATTGCTCCAGGGGTCTCGGCCGAGACGCTGTTGCTCGACCCGAGTGGTCGGGTTGAGTACGCGGCGCGTGTGCTCGACGACGGCGAGACCACCTGGCTTCTGATGGATGCCGGAACCGGCGCCGGCTTCTTCGCCTTCCTCACCAAGATGCGCTTCATGCTGCGGGTCGAGGTGCGCGATCGTTCGGCGGAGTTCGCGACCGTCGGAACGATCGGCGAGCTGTCTGAGCACCCACGGCTTGCGTCGGTGGCCGCCGCACCGAACGGGGTGCCGCTTGTGTGGGTTGATCCGTGGCGTTCTGTGGTGGCCGGCGGCTTTCAGTACGCCGCTCTACCGAACCATCCAGCCGACGGCTGGAACTACCTCGAAGTACTCGTCGATCGCGCGCGCGTCGATGAGCTCGGAGCGGTCCTGGCGGCCGGCAGTCTCGCCCTCGAGGCACTTCGCATCGAAGTCTGGCGCCCGCGCGCTGCGACCGAAATCGACGGGACGACGATCCCGCACGAAATGGACTGGTTGCGCTCTGCGGTGCACCTCTCGAAGGGGTGCTATCGCGGGCAAGAGACGGTGGCCAAGGTGCACAACCTCGGACATCCGCCGCGGCGGCTCGTGCTGCTGCACCTCGACGGTTCTGAGGGCGTGTTGCCGCAGCCGGGCGATGAGGTGCTGCTGGGCAGCGGTGACGACTCGACGGTCGTCGGGCGGGTGACCGCCGCATCTCTGCACCACGAACTCGGGCCGATTGCTCTCGCCGTGCTCAAGCGCTCGGCCGATCCGACGGCGGCTCTGACCGTGCCGACGGCGGCCGGTCCCGTGCTCGCGGCCGCGCAGCAGGTCATCGTGCCGCCGGATGCCGGGGCAGAGGCACACGTGCCGCGCCTGCCACGGATCGGCGGCGTACGCCGCTGAACCGCGAGGTGGCTCAGCCGTCGGGCCACGTTCGACCAGCGTTTTGGAGCGACACGCCGTACTGGCGGACGGCTCATCGGCGCGTCGTGTCAAAACGCTGGTTGAACGTTGCCTGACCGGAGGACGCGCGGACGGCCAGCCGGCGGCGGCCGTCCGGCGGCGGCCAGCCGGCGGTGGGCGCCGAGAGGCAGGAGCTCAGCCGCGCGGGGCGACGGCGGTCCAGTCGAGCGTGAGCTCGCCGAGCCGCCAACGAGTGCGGCCGTCTCGGACCGGCCAACCGGCCTCGCGTAGCCCCTCGACGACGGCGATCCAGCGCTGGGTGGGGCCGTAGACCGCCAGGGGGACATGCACAGCCCAGAGCCGATCGAGTTCGCGCAGCAGCTCGTAGATGCGCTCACCCGGCACGTTGCGGTGGATGAGCGCCTTCGGCAGGCGCTCCGCAACGATCGATGGTTGCTCGAGCGAGGCGAGCCGGAGCGAGATGGTGAAGGTGCGTGGTCCATCGGCGTTGAGTGCAACCCAACTGGCCACCCGGCCGACCTCGTTGCAGGTGCCCTCGACAAGGATGCCGTTGGGCTGAAGCCGCGCGGTCATCGTCGCCCAGGCCTCGGCGACTTCACCCTCGTCGTACTGCCGCAGCACGTTGAGCGCACGGATCACCGCGGGTCGACGTCCGCCGGGCGTGGGTGTCTCGAAGCCGCCGAGCCGAAAGGTGACGCCGTCACGGGCCGCCGACGACGCGATCCTGACTCGCTCCGGATCGATCTCGACACCGACCACCTCGATGTCGGACCGCACGGCGGCGAGCCGGTCGCGCAGCTCGAGGGTTGTCGTCGCCGATGCACCGTAGCCGAGGTCGACCACGAGCGGATCGCCGGTCGCGCGCAGCACCGGCAGCGCCGCAAGCCAGCGGT
>JBDUBG010000226.1:0-4153 GCA_040004215.1 Pseudolysinimonas sp.
CAAGCTCGTCGAAGAGCTCAACGACCGCGGCTTCAACGCGGCCGCCGTGCACGGCGACCTCAACCAAGAGCAGCGCGAGCGCGCCATGGCAGCCTTCAAGGCCGGCAAAAAAGACATTCTGATTGCCACGGATGTCGCGGCTCGCGGCATCGACGTCAACGACGTCACTCACGTGATCAACCACACAGTGCCCGACGACCCAGATACCTACCTCCACCGCGCCGGTCGAACCGGCCGCGCGGGCAAGACCGGGATCGCCGTCACCTTCGTGGACTGGGACGACCTTCACAAGTGGGGCCTCATCCACCGCGGCTTGCAGTTCGGACCGCAGGAGCCGGTCGAGACCTACTCATCGTCACCGCACCTCTACAGCGACCTGGACATCCCGCAGGGCGTGAAGGGCCGGCTGAAGCCGTCGTCGATCGTCCACGAGCCTCGTGCCCGCACCGCCGGGTCGACCGGCGAGCGGCCCGGTTCGGGCTCAGGAGGCGGCGACTCACGGCCTCCGCGTCAGCGCAATCGCGGCGCATCGGGATCCGGCTCGTCTGGCGGCCCTCGTACCGAGGGCAACCCGGCACACCGCGAGGCGGGTGGCGGGGCCCACGACGGCACGGCACCCACGCGCCGCAGTCGCACGCGTCGCCGCACCGGCGGCTCGAGCGGCGGCGCCCCGACGCCTCCCGCGGCGTAGCCCCGAAACTCCTGCGGCGCAGGAGCGAACAAGGTAGTCCGGGGAAAAGAAGGAGGGGGCTCCGGTCCCCCGACCGAAAGCCCCCCCAGATCTCGCCGCGCAACCCGATGCGCATGGCGTGATCCGCTCAGCGTGATTCTTTCCTATTGGGTACTCAAAGAGACGGCGAACGCGCCGAACGAAGACGCGAGTCTTTCGAGCGCTGTTCGGGGCCAGCCAGGGTGACGTGCTACCCCAGGAGGCCCGCCTTCGTCAGCCAGTCCTTCGCCACCACCGTCGGCTGCGCCTTCTCGCTCCCCTCGACACGGTCGCGCAGTGCGATGAGGTCGCTGGTGGTGAGCTTGGCTGAGATGGCGTTGAGCGTGGCCGCCAGCTTCGCGCTGTAGATCTTCTTGTTGAGGAACGGCAACACATTCTGGGCCGCAATCAGGTTCTTGGGGTCCTTCAAGACGAGCAGTTTCTGCGCGACCAAATCAGGCGACGTCGTGTAGATATCCGCAACCTGGACCGCGTCGTCGACGAGCGCCTTGACCGTGTCGGGTCCGCCATAGTCTTCAATCGACTTGAACGTGACCTTCGTCACCCCGTAGGTCGCCGCGAGCCCAGGAATGCCATAGGGCAGGGTGCCGAACTGAGGGTTCGCTCCGAGCGTGAACGGCTCGATCTTCGAGAGGTCCGAAATCGACGTCAGGCCATACTTGGCGGCCTCAGCCTGGGTGACGACGTAGGCGTCCTTGTCTTGCGCGGCTGACGACTTCAGCACCTCGAAGTCACTGGGAACCGTCGATGTGAGCGCCGCGTCGACCTCGGCCGTTGAACGGGCCGTCGCCTCCGTGTCATAGAAGAACAGCAGATTGCCGTTGTACTCCGGCATCAAGTTGATAGATCCATCCTTCAGCGCCGGGATCGTGGTTTGGCGCGGCCCGAGGTTGAATTTCGTGGTGACCGTGAAGCCCGCGTGCTCGAGAGCAAGGGCATACATGTTGCCGAGGATCTCGCTCTCGGGAAAGTTGAAGGATCCGACGACGACCGGCGTACCACTGGCGGTGCCGTTCGTGTCTGGTGCCGACTTCGTGGGGTCGGAGGTCGCGCACCCGGCGAGCGCAATGAGCACTCCGACCGCGATGACACCCCCGAGAACACGGGTCTTTCTAGCTGTTGTGAACATTTAGTGATTTCCTTCCGTGGCGGAAACTGCCGCCGCCGCACTCTGCCCGGATGGCAGCGTACGGACGTTTCTGAGGCCTCGACGTTGGCGGACTGAGCCGGCTCGTCGGGTAAGCCGCTGCGCAAGCGCAAAGAGCGCGTCGATCACGAGGGCGAGAACGGTCACGAGAATCGCGCCGCCGAGAATTTCGTTGTTGTTGTTGAGACTGATACCCGTCGAGATGATGGCGCCGATCCCGCCGAGTGAGATGTACGACGCAATCACCACCGTCGCGATCACCTGAAGGACTGCCGCGCGGATACCGCCGATGATGAGCGGAAGCGACAGGGGAATCTCGACCCGGAACAGCAGCTGCAGTTCTGTCATCCCCATCGCCCGTCCGGCATCCACCATCTCGGGGTCGACGGACTCAATGCCGGCGTACGCACCGGCCAAGATCGACGGGATCGCGAGCACGACGAAGGCGACGATCGACGCGATGAACGCGGTCTGGGTGAACGGGACGGTCATCCCGACCACGACGAAGAGGGCCCCGAGAAAACCGAGAGTTGGCAGCGCGCGCAACCCACCGCTGAGCGTGATGACGAACTGACGCCCGCGACCCGTGTGGCCGATGTAGAAACCGAGGGGCAGAGCGATGACCGACGCGATGCCCACGGATACCGCGGTGTAGAGGAGGTGTTCGACGATTCTGGCCTGGATCGGCAGCGGAGTCTGCGACCCCTGCACGTAGTTGGCGGGGTCGAAAAGCCACGCGATGGCGTTGAAAAAGAACTGCATCGTCAGACCCCCCGCTCGATCGTGAGAAGGGAGGGCTCGCGACGCGTGCGCGCCACAGTTCTGGACCACGGCATGAGCAAGCGCCCAATCGCGACCAAGACGGCGTCGAACACCAACGCCACGACCAGGCTGGCGACTACCCCCACCAGAATCTCTTCAAGAAAGTGGCGCTGTTGCCCATTCGTGAACAGAAAGCCGAGGTTCGCCGATCCGACCAGGGCACCAACCGAGACGAGGGCGACGGTGCTGGCAGACACCACGCGAAGCCCCGCGAGCAGCACGGGACCTGCCAGCGGGAATTCGACAGCCCAGAAGCGGGTCCAGGCGGAGTGCCCGACGGATGTCGCCGAGTCGATGGTGTCGACGGAAACGGCCGCGAGGGCATCCGATGCCGACCGCACCATCATGGCGACCGCATAGATCGAAAGCGCGACCTCGATGTTGGTCGGGTCGGTGATCCTCGTCCCGAGAACGTACGGCAGGATGACGAACAGCGGAAGTGACGGGATCGTGTACAGAAGGCTTCCTGCCCCCACGATGAACGCGCGCCAGGCCACCCAGCGATTGGCAATCCAGCCCAGTGGTACCGCAATCACGAAGCCGACGACGATGGGGATCACGCTCAGCAGCGCGTGGTTCAGAGTCAGATGCCAGATTAAACCGAAATTGGAAATAATCCAGTTCATGGATTCATTCCCATTCGTCGTCGACCGCAGACGCAACTATTTGTCGCGCTGCCTCGGCCGTCCCATGACCCTAAGTCAATTCACCTGCGGGCTCACCGAGTGAATGCAAATAGAGACGCGTTTGAGACGTCAGCCGCGGAATGGCACCGCCCCGGTTCCGCGAGCGACGATCTGCTCGTAGACCTCGCGAGTCGTGGTGTTCTCGGCAAGTCGGTTGGGCTTGCCGTCGCCGTGGTAGTCACTTGAACCGGTCGTGACCAGGCCGAACTTCTTTGCGGTGGCCTCCCACTTCTCGGGGCTGCCCTGGATGTTGTCGCGGTGGTGGGCCTCGAGACCGAACAGTCCGGCATCCACTAGTTCCCGCAGCCGCGCCTCGTTCAGCAGACGTTCGGGTCCGCGTGCCCCTGGATGCGCGATCACCGGCACCCCGCCAGCCTCGGCGATCAGCCGCACGCCGACGACGGGAGTCGGCGCCTTGTGCGGCTGGTAGTAGCCGCCCCGCCAATGCAGGATGCTCTGGAACGCCGCGCTCCGATCGGTCACATAGCCGCGCGCCACGAGGGCATCGGCAATGTGCGGCCGCCCGACGGTCGCGCCCGGGGTGGTCCGGGCGAGCACGTCGTCCCAGCTCAGCTTCGGATAGTCCTTGACGATCCTCGACACCATCGTCTCGGCGCGATGCAGCCGCTCTTCGCGAATCTCTGCCGTCGCCGCAACCAGAGCCGGGTTCGTAGGATCGACCAGGTACCCGAGCACGTGCACGCTCGCGAGTTGCAGTTGCGTGCTCAGCTCGAGGCCCGGCAGAACCGTCACCCCCGTGCCGCGAGC
>JBDUBG010000211.1:0-4143 GCA_040004215.1 Pseudolysinimonas sp.
TCCCGACCAGCCGGGTAGAAACCGGATGCTCTATCCACTGAGCTACGGGGGGCGGCCCAGATCGGCTCGACCAGAAGTCTAGAGCGACCGCTGTCGCAGCTGCGGCACCTGTTGGACGCGGGAGGCAAATCGCTAGGGTGAGCGCATGCCCCGGCATCTGCGCACCCGAAGGCGACTTGCTGTGCTCGCCGTCACGGCGACCGCCGCGGCTTCGCTGCTCGCCGGATGCACGCCTGCCGCCACCACGTATCCGGTCGCCACCTTCGAAGTGGCGGGAGTCGAGACCTACAAGATCGAGCTCATGACACCGGCGCTCCTGAAGCACGCAGAGCAACTGCTCAAAGGTGAGAAGGTGTCGGCGATTCCGCTCGGCCGGGTGGTGCGTTCGGCAGGCGTGAACAAGCCGTGGTCATGGCACATCGACCCGAAAACGTTGCAGTTTGCCGACTTCACCATCGAGGTGTGTGACGGCCTGCCCTCCTACGTCGAAGACCACACCGTGACCAGCCCGGACTACTGCCCGTGGTCAGCCAAGGTCATCAAAATCGACCGGTAGCGGTTACGACGAGACCTTGTCACTCGGAATCACAACGGCCGAGACGGTGGGGATCGGCGCAGTCAGCGGCGAGTCATGCCCGTGTTCGACTGGCTGATTCGCGACGGCGGTGTACTGCTCCTCGGCCCAGCGTTGCTGCTCGAGAACGACCGGGTCAACTGCCGTCTCGGAATATCGCCAGCGCTCGAGGTCTGCCGCAAACAGCTTCTTGGATCTGTTCGGGCGGTGCAGCCACTCGACCAGGCGATCCCGGTATTCATCGAGCGTCTGCTCGGCCTGGTAGCTGAAGCTCACCGAGTTGGTGCGCATGTCGCGCAATTCGTGGCTTGCCCAATCAGCCGCGAGACCCGCCCCCGAGATCGGCAGCAGTCTCACCCTCACGTCGGCCTGGCTCGCGAGCAGCTCGGCGTGCTCTTTGGCATCCGGGCCCTGGCTGTGCCAGTTGACAGCTCCCTGGCCGGCGGCGACAAGAGCAGCGACTGCCGATGCTCGCACCTCGTGGTCGCGATGCGCGATCACTCGTCGGGTGCCGCCGCGTCCGATGGCCGCACCGATGAGGCCGGCGACGACGATTGCGACGAACGGAACAACCGCCGTCGAAATGATCTTTGCGCCCGCGTCGGACTGGATCCAGTCAAGAAAATCGTTCCACCACTGCATGGGCGGCAGAATACGCCGCGGGCACCCGTTCGCTGGGCACTCTGCGCGCGTCGCCGAAACTCTCAGGCAGCGGTTGAGGTCAGCGCAGGGACTCGATCGCTTCGTCGGCCGTCCAGAACTCGCCGACCGGCAGAAAACCCTGAGCCCTCGGCCGCAGCCGTTTGCTGAGAAAGCGTTCGCCCTGCGCGGTGTCGAGCACCTCGACATAACCCAGCACAGCGCCGTCGGTACGGGTCGCGCGCCACAGTCGCCCGTGCAGCGCGAGCACGGTGACGCCAGCATGCGTGGCGGCCAGAGGGAGGGGGACTGCGCGTTCCAAGAGCTCCATGAATCGAACATACGTTCGACCACCGACACGGCTCGCTAGGCGAGGACGACCGCTGCCTATAGTGGACAGATGACGGCGAGGGTCATTCACCAGGCAGCAGTCGGCGCGCTGATCGCCGGTCTCGCGCTGACCGTCGCTCTCGCGACGGGCGTCGGATCGCCAGCCGCCGCCGCGACACCGCCCATCGGCAGCTTCCCGGTCTGGACCCAGCCGACCTCGTACACCTTCATCGGCCAGCTCGCGCCCGCGGTGGGTGGCGGCACGATCGCCGTCTCGACCACGGCCGCGAACGCGCGCATCGCTGAGACAGGCCAGCAGGCCTTCCTCGGCGCACAGACCGGTTTCGGCCAGAAGTTCGGCAGCTCGCGCTACCAGTCCTATCTGACGATCGGGCTCGCGCCGACCGTACCGCCTGCTACGCACGGCGCCGACTCGGTGACCACCGTGACGCTTCCGGCTCTGCCTGTCGGCTGGGGCTTCGCGGTGGGCGACATCGATGCCGACATGGTGACAATCGGAGCGGTGGGCGGCGGTTCAGGCGGAGGAGGAGCTTTGACCGCAGCCGAGCTGAATCCGCAAGACACCGGCGGCGTCCCCAAGCTCAACTATTGCGACAACGCTTCCCCCAAGCCATCGGGCTGCGGCGCGGGCACCAGCTTCACTGACGCTCCATGGTGGTGCCCGGTGCCGGCGGCGGCGCCGTGCAATCCTGCGGCCCCGCCGCTCACCGTCGTGGGCAACGGTGTTGACACCGCTGGCGCCTATGACTGGTTCGTTCCCACGGTGAGCGTCACGACGCTGACCCTGACTTATCAGTGGCTCAGCGGCATCCCGAGCTTTCAACTCTGGATCATTGCACCCGCGCCAGCGGCCACTGTCGACGGCAAAGTCGATCTCAGCACAGGAGCGCCAGCGCCAGCTGACACAACCCTCGGGCTTGAGCACGCAGACGGTACTCCCGTGCTCGACGTGACAAATGCCCCGGTGACGGTTGCTGTCGCGGCCGATGGCAGCTTCTCCTTTGCCACCGAACTCGGCGACTACCGACTCACGCTTGATCCGCCCACCGGCTATCAGGTCGCCGATCCAACAGCCTTCCCGCTGGCTTTCACCGCCTCGGCAGACACCCTCGATCTCGGCACCCTGACTCTGTCCGCTCAGTTGGCCGCGACCGGCACGGATTCCCGTGCAACCTTTGCGCTCGCCAGCGGCCTGCTCGCGGCGGGCATCGGGTTCACCGTGGCCGCGACGGTGCTCCGCCGCCGCCGGACTCCGCGGGCGCAACCGTAGCGACGACCGGGCTGAACGCCAGTTCGGCATCTACCACCTTGCCCACGCGGGCGGTCTGGGCCAGCACAATCCCGACTAACACGACCGCGGCACCGAGCAATTGCACCGGCTGCAGACTCTCGCCGAGCCACAGCCAGGCCACAAGGAACGCGAACAGCACCTCTGACGATGCGACGATTCCGGCTGCCGTCGCTGGCAGGTGTTTCAGGGCGCTGAACGACAGGAAGAACGGCAGGAACGAGCCGAGAACGACTGCCGACGCCAGCGGGATGATCAGCGGCAGGTCGAGATGGCCGTGCGAGCCGCCGACGTCGATCGGTTTGACGAA
Organism: Pseudolysinimonas sp.; assembly: GCA_040004215.1. Taxonomy (GTDB): domain Bacteria; phylum Actinomycetota; class Actinomycetes; order Actinomycetales; family Microbacteriaceae; genus Lysinimonas. Next base: position 3,163 of record JBDUBG010000211.1, read on the forward strand.
GATCGAGGGGCTGAGATTCCACCAGCCACTGAAGATCGCCCAGAACGCTGCCGCGAACAGGCCGGTCCAAAAGGCGACAGTGAGCGGCGATGTTGCGCTGACCTGGCGCTCGCCGATGACGAAATACACGGTGAGCGTGACGGCGGCGCCCAGCGCGAGAACGACGCCGAGCGGATCGAGGGTGCTGGCCCAGATCTGGGCGACCACGACCATCCCCACTAGCACCAGGCAGATGGCCACCCAGAGCCGTGCCTTGACCTTCTCTTTGAAGACGAAATAGCCGACGAGAGCGACGAACAGCACGCCGGTGTACTCGAGAAGCAACGTGATTCCGACCGGGAGCCGCCCGAGCGCACCGCCGTAGAAGGCCTGCAGCAGCGCGATGCCGGTGACGCCGAGAATGGCCATCGTCAGCAGCTGGCGGGGGCGCATCCTGAACCCGGCGGGGTTCGTGATGAGCAGGGCAATTCCTGCCAGGATCGCCGTGCCAAGTGACCGAAAGAGGGTCAACTGTTGCGGCTCGAGCCCACCCAGCACGAGCAGCTTGGTGGTGGTGCCGTTTGCGCCGAAGAGCAGGGCGCTGAGCAAGCAGAAGAGGTAGCCCACGGCCGGTTCGGCCGATCTGCGAGGGGCGTCAGCCGCGCTCGGTGCCGTGAACCGCTAGCGGTTCGATGGCAGCGAGTTCGGCGTCAGTCAGCGGCACGGCATTCGCGGCGCCCAAGCTGCTCTCGAGCTGGGCGACGCTCGAGGCTCCGATCAGCGCGCTGGTGACCTGCGGATGCCGCAATACCCACGTCAGAGCGAGTTGCGCCAGCGTCTGCCCGCGCTGTTTCGCGATCGCGTCGAGCCCCGTCACCCGCTCGAGGTAGGTCGCACTGATGTTTTTCTCACTGATCCAGCGGCCGGTGGCGGCGCGCGAATCATCGGGGATGCCGTTCAGGTAGCGGTCGGTCAGCATGCCCTGGGCCAGTGGCGAGAACA
>JBDUBG010000400.1:0-4130 GCA_040004215.1 Pseudolysinimonas sp.
CTGGTGCGCGGCTTGCCGGTGTCTTGCGACTCGAGGTCGGCGAACTCATCTGCACGCTGCTCCATCGCATCAGCGATGCGGAACAGGGCAAGCTGCCGCTCGCCAGGAGTCGATTCGCCCCACTCCTCAAAGGCGGTCGCGGCGGCGGTGTATGCGGCATCCACGTCCGCCTTGCCTGAGACGGGTGAGACGGCATAGCCCGCCTCGGTCGCCGGATCGATGACGTCGAAGCTGTCGTTGCCCGTCGCGTCGACGTACTCGCCATTGATGAAGTTGCGCAGTGTGCGTTGAGCCATGCCACCAAGGATACGGGGATGCTCATCACGAAACCGCCTCCTCACGACCGATTCCGTTACTTTTTACCCTCCGAATGTGCGGATTCGCTTGTATGCCGCGAATCAGGCTGACAGAATCGAGCCATGCCGGCCCGCCCCAAACCTTCCGTACTCGATGATGTCTCAAAGGCGATCATCGAGCAGTTGCAGACCGACGGTCGACGCAGCTACGCCGAGATCGGCAAAGCCGTCGGGCTCAGCGAAGCCGCCGTGCGCCAGCGCGTGCAGAAGTTGCAAGAGTCGGGCGTTATGCAGGTTGTCGCCGTCACAGACCCGATGCAACTCGGCTTCTATCGCCAGGCGATGATCGGCATCCGAGTGACCGGTGACACCACCCGAGTGGCACGACTGCTGGGCGAGATCTCGGCCGTCGACTACGTCGTGCTCACGGCGGGCAGTTTCGACATCCTCGCCGAGGTCGTGTGTGAGAACGACGATGACCTGATCGAGCTTCTGAATCAACGAATCCGAGGGATCGAGGGCGTGCAGTCCACCGAGACCTTCGTCTACCTCCGACTGCACAAGCAGTTCTACAACTGGGGAACCAGGTAAGGATCACCATGTCACTCGACACCAGCACCACCAGCACCAAATTCAGCGACAGCGAACTGCAGACGATGGCGAAAGACCATCTCTGGATGCACTTCTCGCGCCAGTCTGCCGCCGAGGCCAACGGCGTCCCCATCATCGTCAAAGGCGACGGGCACCACATCTGGGACTCGAAGGGCAAGAAATACTTCGACGGGCTGTCCGGCTTGTTCGTGGTGAACGCCGGCCACGGCCGTCGCCGCCTCGCCGAGACCGCGGCCCGCCAGGCCGAGGAGCTCGCGTTCTTCCCGATCTGGTCATACGCGCATCCTGCAGCCATCGAGTTGGCAGACCGGCTTGCCGATTACGCGCCCGGCGATCTGAACCGCGTCTTCTTCTCTACCGGTGGCGGCGAAGCCGTCGAGACCGCCTTCAAGCTGGCCAAGTACTACTGGAAGCTGCAGGGTCGCCCCACCAAGCACAAGGTGATCTCGCGGAACGTCGCGTACCACGGCACCCCGCAGGGCGCTCTGGCGATCACCGGCATCCCCGCCATGAAGGAGATGTTCGAGCCCCTCGTGCCCGGCGGCTTCCGCGTGCCGAACACGAACTACTACCGGGCAGAAGAGATGGGCTTTACCGGCACCGAGGCGGAGTTCGGCGTCTGGGCAGCCAACCGCATCGAAGAGATGATCCTCTTCGAGGGACCAGAAACGGTGGCAGCCGTCTTCCTCGAGCCGGTGCAGAACTCTGGCGGATGCTTTCCACCCCCGGCCGGTTACTTCCAGCAGGTGCGCGCCATCTGCGACAAGTACGACGTGCTGCTCGTCAGCGACGAGGTGATCTGCGCCTTCGGGCGTATCGGTCACATGTTCGCCTGCGACGAGTACGGCTACGTGCCGGACATGATCACCTGCGCCAAGGGCATGACAAGCGGGTACTCACCGATCGGCGCCACCATCATCAGCGACAAGATCTACGAGCCCTTCCGCCACGGCACGACGAGTTTCTATCACGGCTACACCTTCGGTGGTCATCCGGTGTCTGCTGCTGTCGCTCTTGAGAATCTCAACATCTTCGAAGAAGAGAAGCTCAACGAGCACGTACGTGCGAACTCGCCGATTTTCCGCGCGACGCTCGAGAAGCTGCTCGACCTGCCGATCGTCGGAGACGTGCGAGGTGCTGGCTACTTCTTCGGCATCGAGCTGGTCAAAGACAAGGCCACCAAGGCGACATTCGACGACGACGAGTCAGAGCGACTGCTGCGCGGCTTCCTCTCGAAGGCGCTGTTCGACGCCGGGCTCTACTGCCGGGCAGATGACCGAGGTGACCCCGTCGTGCAACTGGCTCCCCCGCTGACCATTGGTCCGAAGGAGTTCGACGAGATCGAGGGCATCTTGCGCGGCGTGCTCACCGAGGCGTGGACGCGACTCTGAGCTGCCCCGCCATAGCTCCAGCTGAGACCCGAGGGACCCCCGCGCGCCGGACTCCTTGGTGCCACAGAGGGGTCTGCGCCGCGTGAACTACGCAGACCTCTCGTTCTGGCATGACTCCCTGGGCGCGGACGCCCTGGTTCCACGCGCCCCGCTTTCCGGCGACACGGACGCCGACGTCGCGATCGTGGGCGGCGGCCTGACCGGACTGTGGACCGCCTGGTACTTGTTGCAGCGCGACCCCGGTCTGAAGGTGGTCGTGCTCGAAAAGGAGATCGCCGGCTTTGGCGCCTCCGGCAGGAACGGGGGGTGGTGCAGTGCCCTGTTCCCGCGATCCACGGCGTCGCTGGCGCGCGCGCACGGCCTCGACGCCGCGCTCGGGCTGCGGCGCGCGATGGTCGCAACCGTCGACGAGGTGGGGCGGGCGGCATCCGAAGCGGGAGTTGACGCCGACTACGTGAAGGGCGGCACCGTCGCGTACGCCCGCTCGGCCGTGCAGCTTGCGGCAGCTCGTGCCGAAGTCGACGAAGCACGAGGCTATGGCGTCGACGCGTTCGAGTTCTGGGATGCCGACCGCAACTCCAGCCGGCGGATCGGTGCCGCCGGGGCGCTCGGCGCGACCTTCGACCCGGCCTGCGCACGCGTGCACCCCGCCAAGCTGGTCCGAGGGATGGCGGCTGCCGTTGAACGCGCCGGTGCCAGGATCGCCGAACAGACCGAGGTGCTCGAGTGGGCACCGGGCCGTGTCACGACCACGCGTGGAGTCGTCACCGCCGACCGCATCGTGCTCGCCACCGAGGGCTACGGCGCCACCCTGCGGCAGACCCACCGGCGCATTCTGCCGCTGTACTCGCTGATGATCGCTACCGAGCCGCTGCCCGACGCGTTCTGGGACGAGATCGGGTTGAGCCACGGGCAGACATTCACCGACTTCCGGCATTTGCTGATCTACGGACAGCGCACGGCTGACAACCGTTTCGCGTTCGGAGGCCGCGGGGCGCGCTACCACTGGGGAAGCGCCATCCGGCCCGGCTACGACCGCTCTCCCAGCGTCTTCGAGCACTTGCACCTCGCGTTGCGTGAACTGTTTCCCGCTCTCGCCGATGTCGGGATCGCTGGCACCGCGATCACCCACCGCTGGGGCGGCCCGCTGGGCGTTCCCCGCGATTGGCACGCCAGCGTGAACTACGACCCCTCAACCCGGATCGCAAGCGCCGGCGGCTACGTCGGAGACGGGCTCAGCACGACCAACCTGGCCGGCCGCACCCTCGCAGACCTGCTCACCGGTGCCGACACCGAGCTGACCCGTCTGCCATGGGTCAACCACCGCTCCCCGTCGTGGGAAGTCGAACCCCTGCGTTTCATCGGTGCGAATGCCGGCATGACCGCCATGGCGGTCGCCGACGCCGAAGAGCGCACCACCGGACGCGCGTCGATCGCCGCGCGGATCATGGCGCCGCTGGTCGGGCACTGAGCATCGCCTGCTAGTCAGCGTCTGGCAGATTCACGCGCCTTAGGGTCGAGGGATGATCTCGACCTCAGTGGGACACGCCGCGCCCTCCTCTGACACTCGGCTGAAATCCGCCCTCGTACTCATCGCCTTTCTCGCGATCTCGTTCGGCGTTGCCGCACTCGGCGGATTCTCGACGATCGCCAACGTCAACGGCTGGTATTCGGAGGCCGCGAAGGCCTTCTGGACTCCGCCGAACGCGGTATTCGGTCCGGTGTGGACGGTCCTCTACTCGCTGATGTCGGTCGCGGCCTGGCTGGTGTGGCGCGAACGCGGTCGCGTCAACGTGCGGCCAGCGCTCACGGTGTACGTCATCCAACTGGT
>JBDUBG010000045.1:0-4130 GCA_040004215.1 Pseudolysinimonas sp.
GAGAGAATTGCTGTGACGTCCACCAGCAAGCGGGTTGTCTCCTGCCCAGCGTGCGTCCGGATCCCACCCAGTTGGGATTCAGTGCCGCACATTCGCATTCTAGGGTCCCAATGCACCCCAAATGGGGGACGTTGTCAGGATCAGGGGCAAAACTGAGGCAATTTGGCATAAATGTCACCCGAACGGGGGACAACGTAACGCCTTCGAGGGTAGACCGACCGTGACTCGGCTCCTGCGTTCAAGGGGATTCACGATGCCGGTGTACCCCGTCATCGGCCCGATGGGTGACGACGTGGCCGGAGCGAGCTACCCTTCGTCGAGCGCCGCGGGGCCGCCCTCGAGCAGCTTCGCGAACTGTGCAGCGTCGATGATACGAACGCCGAGTTCTTCCGCTTTGCCCAGCTTCGATCCGGCACCCGGACCGGCCGCCACGAAGTCGGTCTTCTTGCTGACGCTGGATGCCGCTTTGCCCCCCGCTCGGATGATCGCCTCGAGCGCGCCCTCCCGGCTGAACCCTTCGAGCGAGCCGGTCGCCACCACCGTCAGCCCGGCGAGCGGACCATCAGCGGCGGCCGCGTTGCCCGGGCCGGGGTGGCCGGGAACGGTCCAGGGGACTCCCGCCGCGCTCCACTGCTCGACGATGTCGCGATGCCAGTCGACCTCGAACCACTCGGTGACGGCATCCGCGATGATGTTGCCGACACCGTCAACCGCCGCCAACTCGTCAGGTGTCGCCGCGCGGATCGCGTCGAGCGAGCCGAAGTAGTTCGCGAGCGCGCGTGCGGCCACCGGACCCACGTGCCGAATGCTCAGCGCCACCAGAAAGCGCCACAACTCTTGCTGCTTCGCCGCATCGATGTTGGCGATGACGTCGTAGGCGACCTTCGACAGCACGTAATCAGCGTCGCCGTCCCAGGCGGGTGTGGTGGCGGGGGTGGCGGAGTCGGGGGCGGCGGCGGTGGCGGGGTCGGGGTCGAAAGTCGGGTCGGCATCTTTGCCGGTCTTCTTGCGCTGACGCCGGAAGGGGGCGTCGACCTTCACGCGCAAGACCACGCCGTCGCGGGTGGTGTACGGGCGGCCCGGTTCGGTGTCATCCACCACTTTGACCAGACCTGTCTCGTGATCACGCACGACGACCTCAATCGGAAACAGGTCACGCAGCGTCAGGTCAAACAGCCCCGCCTCGGTGATCAACGGCGGTGTCGACGGATGCAGCGGCTGGGTCAGCGCCGCCGCCGCGACTTCGCCAATCGCTTCGATGTCGAGCCCGCCACGCCCGGCAATGTGCTCGACCCTGCCGCGCACCTGTGCCGGGCAGGCGCGTGCGTTGGGGCACCGCAGGTCGACATCGCCCTCTTTGGCTGGGGCAAGAAGTGTGCCGCACTCCGGGCAGTGGGTCGGCATCACGAACTCGCGTTCGCTGCCGTCACGCAACTCGACCACCGGGCCGAGCACCTCGGGAATGACATCGCCTGCCTTGCGCAGCACGACCGTGTCGCCGATCAGTACGCCTTTGGCTTTGACGACATCCTGGTTGTGAAGCGTCGCCTGGCGCACCTCACTGCCTGCGACACGCACCTTCTCCATGACGGCGAACGGGGTGGCTCGCCCGGTACGTCCAATCGAGACGACGATGTCGAGCAACTTGGTGTTGACCTGCTCCGGCGGGTACTTGTACGCGATCGCCCAGCGGGGCGCGCGACTGGTGGCGCCGAGTTCGTCGTGCAGCGCGAGCTCGTCGACCTTGATCACGATGCCGTCGATCTCGTGCGAGACCGCGTCGCGATGCGAGCCGTAGTGCTCAATGAACTCGGCGGCCTCGTCGGCCGTCTTCACGACGCGGTAATACGGGCTGGTGGGGAGCCCCCAGCTCTTCAGCAGCTCGTAGGTGCCCGACTGGCTCGTCACCGGGTTGCCGGCATCGTCACGCGGATTCGGCCAGGCGCCGATGCCGTGCACCAGCAGCTGCAGCTTGCTGATCCGGTTGCGCATTCTGGCCAGCGCCTCGGCGTTCTTGCCCTCTTCTTTCTGACGCAGCGATCCGGATGCCGCGTTCCGCGCGTTCGCGAAGATCCGATCCCCCGCTGCTGCCTGCGCGGCGTTGAGTTCGTCGAACGCCGCTACCGGAAAGAACACCTCACCGCGCACCTCGACCAAGGGCGGCGGATCCGGGGTGTTGAGTCTGCTCGGGATCGCCGCAATCAGCCGCACGTTCTCGGTGACGTCTTCGCCCACGGCGCCGTCGCCCCGGGTGGCGCCGCTGACCAGCAGACCGTTCTCATAGCGCAGGTTCATCGCCAGGCCGTCGATCTTGAGCTCGCAGAGGTAGTCGATGCGGCGACCGGCATCACGTTCGACCTTCGCCGCCCACGCCAAGAACTCGTCACGGCTGAACACGTTGTCGAGGCTGAGCATCGGCTCCGCGTGGCGCACCGGAGTGAACAACGTCGAGTCTGCACGACCGCCGACAGTCTGAGTCGGGCTGTCTTGGCTCTGCAACTCGGGGAACAGACGCTCGAGCTCTTCGAGTCGACGCATCAGGCGGTCGTACTCGTCGTCGCTCGCCAGCAGCGCATCCCGCTCGTAATACGCGTTGCGCAGTTCGAGGATGCGCGTGGTCAGGGCGTCGGCTTCGACCTTCGCGGCGGCAAGATCGGCCCCGGTGCTGGTCGGGACCTGATCGATCGGATCTGCTGCCTTGCCACCGCGCGCCATGGCTCGAGTTTACGGGCGACCCCCGACGCCGACCCTGCCGCGTTCAGGCAGGTGGTGCCACGATGGAGGCATGAGCGAACGCACCGTCTTGATCACCGGAACATCCTCGGGAATCGGCCTTCACACGGCCATTGAGGCGGCGCGAACTGGATGGACGGTGGTGGCCACGCTCCGCGACCCGAGCCGAGACACCGCGCTGCGGTCTGCTGCGCAGGCGGCGGGCGTGAGTCTCGACATCCAGACGCTCGATGTCACGGATGCCGCCCAGATCGACGCAGTCATCGCCCAGGTGATCAGCGACCACGGTCGACTCGACGCGGTGATCAACAACGCGGGAGCCGGTCGCGTCGGCACGGTCGAGCTCATGCCGATGAGCGAGCTCCGGGACACGATGGAGCTCAACTTCTTCGGCGTCGTCGCCGTCACAAAAGCAGCGATGCCACACCTGCGCGCGTCCCGCGGGCGGCTGCTCACCGTCACCTCAGTCGGCGGTGTCATCGGCCAGCCGTTCAACGAGGCGTACTGCGCCGCCAAGTTTGCGGTCGAAGGATTCATGGAGGGCCTCCAGCCGGTCGCCGCCCGAGTCGGGGTGAGCGTCGCCGTCGTCGAGCCCGCCGCGGTGGGCAGTGAGTTCGTCGCGAACGTCGACGTCGACCGCCAGGAGCTTCTCGCCCGGGCTGGCGACTACGCTCCGTTCTTCGCGGCGTACATGGCGCGCACCGAATCGGTGTTCGCGGCTGCGCAGCCGGTCGGCGAGGTTGGCGCATTTCTGGCTGCGGCTCTCGAGTTGGACCCCCTGCCATTCCGGCTGCAGACCTCAGACGCCGCCCGCGGATTCGCCGGTGTCAAGCTGGTCGACATCGACGGCTCCCGGGTAACCGGAGCGACCGCCGGATGGCTGGGCTGATCAGGTCAACGGCCCTGACTACGCGGTGGCACGAGCCGGAACGGGCACCGCGCTGACCGTGCGGTCGATCGTGCACTGGCCGAGCACTCGAGTGCCGACGTAGACCACCGCAGTCTGACCCGGTGCGACGCCGAGGATCGGCTCGTTGAGGGTGATCACGAGTTCGCCATCGCGCACGACGGCGGTCGCCGGAACGGGATCGGCGTGGGCCCGCACCTGCACGTGGCAGGCCCAGGCTGTGGCGGGATCGGCGGGCGGACGCCCCGCCCAACTGAAACGCGATCCCGCCAACTCGGTCAGGGCGAGCGCCTCACGTGGGCCGACAATGACTTCGTTGGAGACCGGACGCACCTCGAGCACGAAACGCGGCTTGCCGTCGTCGGTCGGGAAGCCGATGTTCAGGCCCTTGCGCTGGCCGACCGTGAAAGCTGCTGCTCCGGCGTGAGTGCCGAGGTGGCGCCCGTCGCGGTCGAGGATCGGGCCGTCTTCTGCGCCCACGCGACCCGCG
>JBDUBG010000450.1:0-4128 GCA_040004215.1 Pseudolysinimonas sp.
CATTCAGCGCGGTCACCGCGCCGCGAGCGGTGGCTCCGAATCCGATCACGGCCGCGGTGAGGCGTCGGCCATAGTCGCCGGTCGACCCGCAGAGCTGCAGTGCGTGGATGACCGAGCAGTACCCGGCCAGCTCATTGTTCTTGTGAAACACGTGGAGCCCGAAGCCGCCGTCGGCTTGCCAGTGGTTCATTGCCTCCCAGGCAATCAGGGTGAGCTTCTTGTCGATCGCGAGCTGGGTGATTTCGCGGTCTTGCACGCAGTGTGGCCACCCCCACAGCACCTGGCCGTCACGCAGCTCTTCAAGGTCGGCGGCTTGCGGCTTGGGCAGCAGCACGATGTCGGCCCGGGCGATGATCTCGTCCCGGTCGGCCATCGCCCCGACCAGAGGTGCGAGTTCAGCGTCGTCGATCCCGAAACGGTGACCGTAGCCACGCTCGAGGACCATGTTCGCCCGCAGATCCGCGTCGATGCGCTCGAAGTGCGCCGGGTGGATCGGCAGCCGTCGCTCGTCGGTCTTGCGGGACGTCGCCATCACGCCGAGGCACAGCAGGGTGGGGGTGGGATCGGATTCGGCCATACCCCACCGTAGGCGAACGATCCGAGAGGGAGCGGATGACGGGAATCGAACCCGCGCTATCAGCTTGGGAAGCTGAAGTTCTGCCATTGAACTACATCCGCACGCTGGAGCATGTAACTCCAGCGTTCATTGTAAGCGACCACACTCGGTAGTCTCACTCCCATGCTCCTCAGCGACCGCGACATCCGTGCCGAACTCGACGCCGGCCGCATCGGCCTCGAGCCTCTCGATCGCGAGATGATCCAGCCGTCGAGCATCGACGTGCGACTCGACCGTTTCTTTCGGCTGTTCGACAACCACAAGTACCCCTTCATTGATCCGGCAGAAGACCAGCCCGACCTCACCCATCTGATCGAAACCCGGGAGGATGAGCCGTTCATCCTGCACCCCGGCGAGTTCGTTCTGGGTTCGACCTACGAGTTGGTCACCCTGCCCGACGACGTCGCGGCTCGACTCGAAGGCAAGAGCTCGCTCGGTCGGCTCGGGTTGCTGACGCATTCGACGGCCGGATTCGTCGACCCGGGCTTCTCCGGCCACGTCACGCTCGAGCTCTCGAACGTCGCCACCCTGCCGATCAAGCTCTGGCCCGGCATGAAGATCGGGCAGCTGTGCTTCATCCGCACCAGCTCGCCGGTCGACAACCCGTACGGCTCTGGCCCGTACGGCAACCGCTACCAGGGGCAGCGCGGGCCGACGGCATCCCGTTCGTTCCAGAACTTTCACCTCACCGACGTGACCGTCACCGACGCGGGGGCACCCGGCGCCTGAGCTACGCGCCGAACTCTGCCCACTCGGCCAGCTGCAGCACTAGCCAGGGGCTGAAGGCAAACGGCGCAGCCTCGACGGCCTCGCGAAGATCGCTGGGATGGATCCATGCCCACTCGGCGACCTCGTCGTCGGCCGGCTGCGGGTCGACCTCGACGGTGGTGCGGAAAACCGGGCATATTTCGTTTTCGACGATGCCGGATGCATCCACCGCTCGGTAGCGAAAGTCGGGCAGCACCGGCTCGAGCCCGCCGAGCGTGAGGCCGAGTTCGCGTTCCGCTCGACGTCGGATCGCCTGATCCAGTTGCTCGCCAGGCGCCGGATGTCCGCAGAACGAGTTCGTCCAGACCCCGGGCCAGGTCAACTTGCCGAGCGCCCGCCGGGTGAGAAGCACGAGTCCGTCGGTCGAGAAGACGTGGCACGAGAACGCCCGGTGCAGCGCGGTCGTGCGAGTGTGCACGGAGGCCTTGTCTGCCGTACCGATCTCGGCGCCCGACTCGTCGACGAGCACGACCAACTCGGCGGCATCGGGGTCGCTGCTGGGAGCGGGGGTGGAGTCCGTGGGTTGCGACATGGGGACCGGTTAGTCTGCGTGGATGGATGGTGCGGGGATTCGTGCGGTCGCTGCCGAGCGTCAAACACAGGTCGACGCCGTGCTCGGCCGCTTCTTCAGCCTAGCCAAGAAGCGCGCAGAACCACTGGGTGCCGAGTATGTCGAGCTCTGGAACGAACTCGAACTGAACACCGCAGGCGGCAAGCGGTTTCGTCCGCGCATGGTGTTCGCCGCGTACCAGGCGCTCGGTGGCACCGACCTCGAAGCAGCTGCATACATTGGGGCAGCATTCGAGCTGCTGCACACCGCGCTCATCGTGCACGATGACGTCATCGACGGCGACTTCGTGCGTCGCGGCGCCCCGAACATCGCGGGCAGTTTTCGCGAACGCGCGCTCGCGGCGGGAGCGAGCGAGGCAGATGCTGAGCATCGCGGCATCAGCGCGGCGGTCATTGCCGGCGACCTTGCCCTGTTCAACGCCTACCGCCTGATCGACCGCAGTGGGGTCGACGACGCGACCCGCGAACGCCTGCTCGAGGTGATGGATGACGCGCTGTTTGCCAGCGCCGCCGGCGAGTTGATCGACGTGGATTTCTCGTGGATTCCCGAGGTACCGCGGGTGGACGACATCCTCGCGATGGAGCGGTTGAAGACGGCGGTCTACTCCTTCGAGTGTCCGCTGCAGGCTGGCGCGATCCTCGCCGGTGCTGACGAACAGATGGTCACGACGCTCGGTGAATTCGGTCGCGAGATCGGGATCGCCTATCAACTGGTCGACGATCTGCTCGGGGTGTTTGGCACCGAGTCCGAGACGGGCAAGACCACGGTGGGCGACCTGCGCGAAGGAAAGCGGACCGTGCTGATCGCCTACGCGACCGCTGTAGCCGGGTGGGACGAGCACGCTGCCCTCTTCGGCAATCCGCAGCTGGGTGACGACGGTGCTGCCACCTTGCGAGGGCACCTCGTTGACTGCGGCGCCAAAGGATTCGCCGAGGGCCTTGCGCGGTACTACGCGAACCGCGCTGTCGCCCGCCTGCGTGAGCCGCACATCCCGTTGACCCTGCGCAACGAGCTCAATCCAGTGGCAGACGACGTGCTGGCTCGGGTCAAGTAATGGGCAAGGGTCTCGACGATGGTGGGCCGCGGCTCGCACTCTATGACGCAGTGGCTGAGCAGACGGCCAGCCTCGTGATCCGCAGATACTCGACGTCGTTCGGGCTCGCGGCACGACTGCTCGGCCCGGCCGTCAGACAGCCTGTGGAGAACATCTATGCGCTCGTGCGAGTGGCCGACGAGATCGTCGACGGGGGCGCAGAGGAGGCGGGGCTCGATCCGGTGATCGCGGCACGCCTGCTCAATGAACTCGAGAAAGACACCGAGCGCGCCATGGATGAGGGCTACAGCGCGAACCTGGTGGTGCACGCCTTCGCTCGCACCGCCCGCGCGGCAGGGTTCGGTCCCGAACTCACGGAACCCTTCTTCACCTCGATGCGCATGGACCTCAGCGCCACCGAGCACGATCAGGCGAGTTTCGAGAAGTATGTCTACGGTTCGGCAGAAGTCGTTGGCTTGATGTGCTTGCGCGTTTTCGTGCGCGACACCGACCGCAGCTATTCAGAGGCCGAGCTTGAGACTCTTGAGACCGGCGCGCGGGCACTCGGCTCGGCGTTTCAAAAGGTGAACTTCTTACGCGATCTCGCCGCCGACCTGAAGGCGTTGGGTCGCTCATATTTTCCCGGGATCGACGCGGCGGCCGTCACCGAGGCCCAGAAGAACGCGCTACTCGACGACATTGACCGCGAGTTGACGTTGGCCGCCGCGACGCTTCCGCTGCTTCCGACCAGCTCCAGACGTGCGGTCGCGACTGCCCAGCGACTGTTCGGCGAACTGTCTCGGCGACTGCGCGCGACACCCGCGACATCCCTCTTGACGCGGCGGGTGCGGGTGCCAGACCCAGTGAAGCTGCGCATCGCTGCTGCCGCCTGGAACACCCGGGGCGACGGCAAGGGGGCAAGCCGATGACGCGTGCTGTGGTGATCGGTGGCGGGATCGCCGGGCTGGCCTCTGCTGCCCTGCTCGCGCGTGACGGCTACCAGGTGACTCTGCTCGAGAAGAACGCCGAGTTCGGCGGCCGCGCCGGTTCGTGGCAGCACGAGGGCTTTCGCTTCGACACCGGGCCGTCGTGGTACCTGATGCCCGAGGTGTTCGATCACTTCTTCCGACTGCTCGGCAC
>JBDUBG010000122.1:0-4121 GCA_040004215.1 Pseudolysinimonas sp.
CGCGCCCTGGTTCATTCCAATGTTGTAGCCATCGGCATGTGAGGTCGCGGTCAGCACGCGCATGGCCGTCTGGGTCAGGCTACCGATTTCGGCGACCTCATCGGCGGTCGCGTCGTCATACCTCGCAACATGGCGATACGGCACGACCAGCAGGTGACCGCTGTTGTACGGGAACAGGTTCAGGATCACGTAGGCGAGCGCACCGCGGTGCACGATCAACGCCTGCTCATCGCTGAGGGTCGGCGCGATGCAGAACACGCACTCGTCACCGGGCTCTGTGGCACCCTTCTCGATGTACGCCAGGCGATGCGGGGTCCACAGTCGGGCGAACCCATCAGGCACACCGACGAAGTCGTGGCTCGACTCGACCTCGTTGGCCGGGTACTGCGTGCCGTCGTAGTCCGGCGGGACGTCCATCAGACCTGAGCCTTGGTGGCGATCGCGTCGTGAATCCGTCGCGCAGCCTCGTCGATCGCCAGCCCGTTGTCTTGGGTGCCATCGCGGAAGCGGAAGCTCACCGTGCCGGCAGCGCGATCCTGCTCCCCCGCAATCAGCATGAAGGGCACCTTCTGCTGCGTGTGGGTGCGGATCTTCTTCTGCATCCGCTCATCGCTGCTGTCGAGCTCGGCGCGAACGCCCTCGCCCTTGAGCCGCAAGATGACCTCGCCGAGATAGTCGGCATACTCTTCCGCGACCGGGATGCCGACCACCTGAACCGGAGACAGCCAGACCGGGAACGCCCCGGCATAGTGCTCGAGCAGGATCGCGAAGAACCGCTCAATCGACCCCATCAGCGCGCGGTGGATCATGATCGGTCGCTTGCGGGTGCCGTCGCGATCGGTGAACTCCAGCTCGAAGCGCTCGGGCAAGTTCACGTCGACTTGCACGGTCGAAAGTTGCCACTCGCGGCCGAGCGCGTCGCGAACCTTGAGGTCGATCTTCGGCCCGTAAAAGGCTGCCTCGCCGGCAACTTCGGTGAGCTTCAGTCCGCTCGCCTGGGCAACGTGGCGAAGCGCGTTCGTCGAGTACTCCCAGAACTCGTCGGAGCCGATCCACTTGTCTTTGTGATCGTCGCGTAGCGACAGCTCGAGTTCGAAGTCCTCCAGCCCGAAGTCGCGCAAGAGCGACAGCACGAACTCGAGAACCTTGGTGGCCTCCTCTTCGAGCTGTTCGGGAGTCACGAACAAATGCGCGTCGTCTTGAGTGAAGCCGCGCACTCGGGTCAGTCCGTGCAGTGCCCCCGAAAGCTCGTAGCGGTAGACCGTGCCGTTCTCGGCCAACCGCATCGGCAGATCGCGATAGCTCCTGGCCCGCTCCGCGTAGATCAGGATGTGCATCGGGCAGTTCATCGGCTTGAGGTAGTAATCAGTGCCCTGCTTGACGACGGCACCCGTCTCGTCAAGTTCTTCGTCCATCCGGATGGGCGGGAACATGCCCTCCCTGTACGTGACGAGGTGGTTCGACCTCAGGAACAAGTCTTGCTTGGCGATGTGCGGCGTGTAGACGTAGGTGTAACCGGCGTCGATGTGTCGCTGGCGGGCGTGCTGCTCCAGTTCCATGCGGATGATTCCGCCCTTGGGATGGAATACCGCGAGCCCCGAGCCGATGTCGTCCGGGAACGAGAAGAGATCCAGTTCGCGACCGAGCTTGCGGTGGTCGCGCTTGGCTGCCTCTTCGAGGCGAGCTGTGTACGCGCGGAGCTCGTCTTTGGTGTGCCACGCCGTGCCGTAGATGCGCTGCAGCTGCGGGTTTTTCTCCG
This sequence comes from Pseudolysinimonas sp., assembly GCA_040004215.1. Lineage (GTDB taxonomy): Bacteria > Actinomycetota > Actinomycetes > Actinomycetales > Microbacteriaceae > Lysinimonas. Next base: position 1,760 of record JBDUBG010000122.1, read on the forward strand.
AGCCGCGCCAGTAGGCCGCGGCGATCCGCATGAGTTCGAAGACGCCGAGCGCACCCGTGTTGGGCACGTGCGGCCCGCGGCACAGGTCGCGCCACACGGTGACCCCGTCGCGATCCACGTTGTCGTAGATGGTCAGCTCTGCTCCGCCGACCTCGACGGATTCACCGTCGTCGCCGGTGCCTTCGCCGTGACCGACGTGACCTTTGAGTCCGATCAGCTCGAGCTTGTACGGCTCGCCCGCGAGTTCGGCGCGTGCCTCGGCCTCTGAGACCACTCGGCGCTGAAAGCGCTGGCCGGACCGGATGATGCGGTCCATCTCTTTGCCGATGGCCTTCAGATCCTCTGGCGTGAACGGCGTGGCGACATCGAAGTCGTAATAGAAGCCGTCGGTGATCGGCGGACCGATTCCGAGCTTGGCCTCGGGGTTGATGCGCTGCACCGCCTGCGCCATGACGTGCGCGGTCGAGTGGCGCAGGATGTTCAGCCCATCCGCCGAGTCAATCGTCACCCCTTCAACGGTGTCGTCCGTCGTGACCGTGGTCGCCTTGTCTTTGAGCTCGCCATTCACGCGCAGGGCGACGATGGCGCGGTCGGGAAAGAGGTCGAATCCGGTCTTACTCACTCTGCAACTTTAGTGGCGTGCCCCGCGAGCCACCGTCAGTGGCCGAAGGCGTTGAAGACGTGCACCAGGGTGCCCATCCACTGCAGCACGATGTCGCGGTTGAACGCAGCTCCCCAGGCGATGGCGACTTGCAGAACAGCTACGAGATCCATCAGCACGATCGTGATCGTCTCTTTGCGCGTCGGCACCAGGGCGATCGCCATCAGCGTCATCAGGATGAATGTGTTTCCCGCCGACCCTGCAGGGATGAGGCCGACCACGAATGCGCCAAGGATCGCGGCAAACACCAATGTCGACACCAGGATCGAACCAGGCCGACGTACGATAATCGCGATCAGCCAGGCGCTGAGAACCGGGGCGATGAGGAACCAGCCATTCGGTTGCTCGAACAGGTGGGGCAAGGTGGCGAGCCGTTCGGCGGTTCCGGCGATCACGCCTCGGCCCGTTTCGCCGAGCGGCCTGCCGGTGAAGACGAGGTTGAGAATCGCGATCGCCCCGATCGCGGCGACCGTCGGGAAGACGATGACGAGCACGTTCGCCCCGCGCGCCCCTTGCTGATGCCGACGGCCCAAGGTGAGGAACGGTGCAGCTGCCGCTGCGGTGAGCACGTAGAGGAGCCCGCTCAGATCCGACAGCACCGCGAGCATCAGGAACAGCCCGGCACGGAATCCAGACTGTGTGTTGCCCCAGGCCACGAACCGCACGATGTCGGCGATCCCCAGGCCGAAGAACGCCAGCCCGAGGAACGCCGCGAAGTTCTCGGACACCGTGTATGCGAAGAGCGGATTCGCCGCAAGCGCGAGCATCAGGATCGTCGTCGTCCCCGGCGGGAACTTGCGCTGCACCATAATCTCGAGGATCTTCTGCAAGAAGATGCCCGCGACCAGCGAGCCGGCGATGGCCAGTCCGACCTCACCGCCGGGAATCGCGGCAGCGAGCAAGGTGGATAGCGGCGGAAAGATGTCACCGATCCAGGTGACGTCTGCGCGGTTCCAGTCGATGTGCGCGATGCGCTCGAGCAGCTGCCGGTTCGGCGTGATGAGTTTCGCATTTCCCGCGCTGAAGGAGGCCGCCCAGGTCACCACCAGATATGGCACCGCGAAGATCAGCCGCAGAATCCAACGGAAGACCGGATCACGCGGGAAGGCATCGAGGCGGGTGCGCTCCGGTCGGCGGTCGGCGCGGTCGCGGATGCTCGCCGAATATGGGATCAGCTCAGTGTCGACGCTCATCGAGTCACGCTCCGGTCTCATGGTTGGAGGTCTGCGTGGTGAGCCCGTGCTCGGTCTTCTCCCAGTAGTGCGGCTTCGTCAGCAGTTGCCAGAGACCCTTGTACGAGGCGATCGAGTGCAAAATCCAGTAGATCGGGTTCAGCACCGCCCACAAAATCAGGTTGAAGGTTCCGCGTTTGTAAGGCCCCATCATCGACAGGTAGACCATCACCGAGTTTCCGATGATGAAGTTGATCAGGCAGATCCAGAGCAGCCAGACCGGAAAGAACTGACTCAGCACCTCGGTCGGAATGAAGATCGTGACGACCGTCACGACATAGAGCGGCAGTACCCCGAGGAAGGTTGCCGGTGTTCCGCCGATCAGCAGCGCGAAGCTCAAGAACCGGCGCAGCCCGATCTCGTGGATCAGCTGGCGCGGTCGCCGCGCGTGCACCAGCGAGGTCTGCATGTAGCCCTTGATCCAGCGGCTGCGCTGACGGATGAAGTTCGGGATCGAGGTGTTGGCCTC